>NZ_JBHWVJ010000049.1:0-4272 GCF_042736725.1 Streptomyces sp. NPDC060028
GCGCCGATGGTACTGCAGGGGGGACCCTGTGGGAGAGTAGGACGCCGCCGAACAACCCGCCCTTTTAGCTCAGTCGGTAGAGCGTCTCCATGGTAAGGAGAAGGTCAACGGTTCGATTCCGTTAAAGGGCTCCAACAAGAAGGCCCCCGCCATCAGGCGGGGGCCTTTTTTGCGTTCATGACGACCGGCCCGGCGGCGGCGGGCGCGCCTTCGCGGTGGAACGGGTCTTCCCCCGGTTCGGGGCCGTCCGCTCCACCGCGACCACCTGTAAGAACGGACGGGTCAGTCGCCCGTGCGCTGTTCCGGGACGCGGAAGGCCAGGATGGCCATGTCGTCCGAGGCCGGCTCCGCGGCGAAGCGCTCCACCGCCCGCAGGACGCGGGAGGCCACGGCGCCCGCGGTGAGTCCCGTACACGTGGTGAGGACCTCGGTGAGGCCGTCGTCGCCGAGCATGCGGGTGCCCTCGCGGCGTTCGGTGACGCCGTCCGTGACGCAGAGCAGCACGTCGCCCGGCTCCAGGGTGAGGGTCTGCTCGTAGAGCTCCAGGTCCTCCAGGACGCCGAGCAGCGGCTGGGGGTCGGCGGCCGCGGTGACCTGGCCGTCGGGGCGCAGGCGCAGCGGGAGCGGGTGGCCGGCGCAGACGACCTTCATCAGGGCGCCGCCGTCCGGCTGGGGGTGGAGCTCGCCGTAGAGGAGGGTGAGGAAGCGGCTGCGGGCGCCCTCGTCGAGGATGGCCGCGTTCAGGCGCTCCAGCACCGCCGGGCCGCCCAGGCCCTCGCGGGCCAGGAGGCGCAGGGCGTGCCGGGCCAGCCCGGTGACGGCGGCCGCCTCGGGGCCCGTACCGCAGACGTCGCCGATGGCGAAGCCGTACGCGCCGTCGCGGATCGGGAAGACGTCGTAGAAGTCGCCGCCCACCTCGTTGCCCTCGCCGGCCGCGCGGTAGATGACCTCGACCTCCATGCCGGGGATGGCGGGGGAGCCGGGCGGGAGCAGGCTGCGCTGGAGGGAGCGGCTGATGGCGGTGCGCTCGGAGTAGAGGCGGGCGTTGTCGAGGGCGAGGGCGGCCCGGCGCGAGAGGTCCTCGGCCAGTTCGAGGATCTCCTGGCGGAAGTGCTCCTCGCTCGGCTTGCCGAGGGTGAGCATGCCGATGACGCGGTTGCGGGCCAGCAGAGGGAGGACGACGGTCTCGCCGCCGACGGCGGCGGCGGTCTCGGGCCACGGGCGGGCGCCGGCCTCGCGGACCGGTTCGGGCGGACTGACCCGCGAGAGCAGGTCCTTGAGCCCGTCGATGCGTTCCTCGTCCTCGTGGAGCACGTACGAGAGGTACGGGTCGGAGGACTGGTCGGCGATCGTGTAGACGGCGCACCAAGTGGCCAGGGTCGGGACGGTCATCTGGGCCATGAGGGCCAGGGTCTGGTCCCGGTCGAGGGTGCCGGCGAGCAGGTCGGAGGCCTCGACGAGGAAGGAGAGGGAGCCGCGGCGCAGTCGCTCCAACTCGCCCAGGCGGGCGGATTCCACGGCGAGGGCGATGCGGTCGGCGGCGAACTGGAGGCGCAGGGCCTCGTCGTTGTTGTAGCGGCCGGGTACTTCCGCGGCGACGCCGAGGGAGCCGGTCAGGCGCCCTTCGACCTTGAGGGGGACGGTGACCACGGAGCGCATGCCGGTGGCTTCCAGGAGCGGGACGGCTCCGGGGACGGCGGCGAGGTCGTCGTGGACGGCGGGCATGCGGGCGGAGCCGTACCGGTTGGTGCCGGCTTCGACGGGGACCCGGGCGAAGCGCTGGCGGGTGGAGGGCAGGCCGGTGGTGGCGCGGACCTCGAGCTCGGTCTCGTCGTCGGTGGCGAGGAGCAGGAACGCGGCGTCGGCGTCGAGGAGGTCCCGGGCGCGTTCGACGGTGCGCTGGAGGAGGCCGTCGAGGTCGTCGGGGGCGGGGGAGCCGATGAAGATCTCGAAGGGGTCCGCGGCGCGCGGCTCGGTGAGCTGGCCGCCGTCCGCCACGGGTACCCGGACGGGGGTCTGGAGCAGGGCGCGCTCGTCGTCGTGGACGAGGAGGCAGACGGTGGAGGGCTCGCCATGGGCATCGCGTACCCGGAGGTGGGATGCGTAAACGGGGATGACCCGGCCGTCGGCTCCGCGGATGCCGTAGCTGCCCTCCCAGCGAGACAGGCGCAGGGCCTCGGCGATGCCGGTGCCGGTGCCGGGGGTCTGCGGCCAGGCGGCGAGCTCGGAGAGCGGGCGGCCGACGGCCTTGGCGGCGGGGTGGCCGAAGATGATCTCGGCGTCGTCGTTCCAGGCGGAGACGCTGTCGGTGGCGTCGATCTGGAGGACGGCGACGCGGACCCGGCTGTCGGCGAGCGGGAGCAACTGGTCGGGGACGACGGGGCCGGCGGAGCGGGTACCGACCGGACGGTCCGGGAGGTCGAGCCGGAACCACACGTGTTTGTGGGTGGCGGTGTATTCGACGCCCCAGCGGGTGGCGAGGGCGGCGCAGAGCATCAGCCCGCGGCCGTTCTCGCGGTCGGGATCGGCGTACGGGCGCTCCCCGGGGTGCTGGAGGGGGAGCTCGCGCTCGGGGTAGCGGTCGGCGACCTCGACGCGGACCCCGTCGCCGGAGCGCAGGCACAGGACCTCGGCGCGGGTTCCGGCGTGGACCACGGCGTTGGTGACGAGCTCGCTGGTGAGGACGACGGCGTCGTCGACGATGTCCGCGAAGCCCCAGCCCTGCAGGGTGTCGCGGACGAACGCGCGGGCAGCGGCGACGGAGCGCCCTAGTGGATCGAAGCTGGCAGCCGCCCGTGCCGTGATCACAAGTCTCCTTCGACGCGGTTGGACATCGGGTGCCAGGTTACTTACCTTCGCGGTCGGCATGGTGCCGTCGTCGGGGATTCCCCCCACAGGGTGCGGGCGGTGTGCGATGGTGCCGAAGTGTTATGGCCGGGTTCGGCCAGGGTGAAACACTGGGCAGGCTTGAAGAGCCGGGCAGGAACATTCGATGTCCGGTGGTACAACGGTCGACCCTTTCGGGAGGGACACGGTGGAGTCTGGCGCGGCGGTGCGGCGTACGGGAACGCGCCCCAAGGGCGGACGTTCCCGGCGGAGCGGCACGACGGAAGTCGATACTGCCGCTCTGAACCGGCTGCTCACGGCCCTGGTGTCGATGCGGGACGGCAACTTCCGCAAGCGGCTGACGGTGTCCGGCGAGGGCGTGATGGCGGAGATCGCCGCCGTCTACAACGAGGTCGCCGACCGCAATCTGCACCTGACCGGGGAGCTGTCCCGGGTCCGGCGGATGGTGGGCCGGGAGGGGAAGCTGAGCGAACGGCTGGAAACGGGCGCCTGTGAGGGTTCGTGGGCGGCCGCGATCGATGCCTCGAACCAGTTGGTGGACGATCTGGCCCGGCCGGTGTCCGAGGTGGGCCGGGTGCTGTCGGCGGTGGCCGAGGGCGATCTGGACCAGCGGATGGACCTGCGGACGCAGACGGCCGACGGGGTCGGGCATCCGCTGCGCGGGGAGTTCCTGAAGGTCGGGCGGACGGTCAACAACCTGGTCGACCAGCTGTCGGCGTTCACCGACGAGGTGACGCGGGTGGCGCTGGAGGTGGGCACCGAGGGCAAGCTCGGCGGCCAGGCCCAGGTGCGCGGAATGTCGGGTTCCTGGAAGGATCTGACCGACTCCGTCAACACGATGGCGTACCGGCTCACCGCTCAGGTGCGTGACATCGCTCTCGTCACGACGGCGGTGGCGAAGGGCGATCTGTCGCGCAAGGTCACGGTGCACGTGGCCGGCGAGATGCTCCAGCTGAAGAACACCGTCAACACGATGGTGGACCAGCTGTCCTCGTTCTCCTCCGAGGTGACCCGGGTCGCCCGCGAGGTGGGTACCGAGGGTGAGCTGGGCGGTCAGGCGAAGGTGCCCGGGGTCGCGGGCGTGTGGAAGGACCTGACCGACTCCGTCAACACGATGGCGGGCAACCTGACGGCCCAGGTGCGCGGGATCGCGCAGGTCACGACGGCCGTCGCGAACGGTGACCTGTCGCAGAAGGTCCGGGTGAGCGCGCGCGGCGAGGTCGCCCAGCTGGCCGAAACGATCAACCAGATGACCGAGACGCTGAGGACCTTCGCGGACGAGGTCACGCGCGTGGCGAGCGAGGTCGGTGCGAAGGGCCTGCTCGGCGGCCAGGCGCAGGTGCCGGGCGCGGCCGGGACGTGGAAGGACCTCACCGACTCGGTGAACACGGTCTTCCGCAATCTGACCACGCAGGTGCGGGACAT
>NZ_JBHWVJ010000049.1:4370-39365 GCF_042736725.1 Streptomyces sp. NPDC060028
ATCGCTCAGGTGACGACGGCGGTGGCCAACGGCGACCTGTCGCAGAAGGTCACCGTCAATGTGGCCGGCGAGATGCTGGAGTTGAAGAACACCGTCAACACGATGGTGGACCAGCTCCAGTCCTTTGGTGCGGAAGTGACGCGCGTGGCCCGTGAGGTCGGCGTCGAGGGTGAACTGGGCGGCCAGGCACAAGTGCCGGGGGCCGCGGGGACGTGGAAGGACCTCACCGACTCGGTGAACACCGCCTTCCGCAACCTCACCGGGCAGGTGCGCAACATCGCTCAGGTGACGACGGCGGTGGCCAACGGCGACCTGTCGCAGAAGGTCACCGTGGACGTCTCCGGCGAGATGCTCCAGCTGAAGAACACCGTGAACACGATGGTGGACCAGCTGTCGTCCTTCGCCGACCAGGTCACGCGGATGGCCCGGGACGTGGGTACGGAGGGCCGCCTGGGCGGCCAGGCCAGGGTGGAGGGGGTCTCGGGCACCTGGAAGGAGCTCACCGACTCCGTCAACTTCATGGCCGGCAACCTGACCTCGCAGGTGCGGCAGATCGCGCAGGTGACGACGGCGGTCGCGCGCGGTGACCTCTCCCAGAAGATCGACGTGGACGCCCGCGGCGAGATCCTGGAGCTGAAGAACACCATCAACACGATGGTCGACCAGCTGTCCGCCTTCGCGGAGCAGGTGACCCGGGTGGCCCGGGACGTGGGTACGGAGGGCCGTCTCGGCGGTCAGGCGCAGGTGCCGGGCGTGGCCGGGGTGTGGCGCGACCTGACGGACTCGGTGAACGGCATGGCCGGGAACCTGACCTCGCAGGTGCGCAACATCGCTCAGGTGGCCACCGCGGTGGCCCGCGGTGACCTGTCGCAGAAGATCGACGTGGACGCCCGCGGCGAGATCCTGGAGCTGAAGAACACCCTCAACACGATGGTCGACCAGCTCTCGAACTTCGCGGAGCAGGTGACCCGCGTGGCACGCGAGGTGGGTACCGAGGGCATCCTGGGCGGCCAGGCGGAGGTGAAGGGTGTCTCCGGCACCTGGAAGGACCTCACCCAGTCCGTCAACTTCATGGCGAACAACCTGACGTCGCAGGTGCGCAACATCGCCGAGGTGACGACGGCGGTCGCGATGGGCGATCTCTCGAAGAAGATCACGGTCGACGCCAAGGGCGAGATCCTCGAACTCGTCACCACCGTGAACACGATGGTCGACCAGCTGTCCTCCTTCGCGGAGCAGGTGACGCGGGTGGCCCGCGAGGTGGGTTCCGAGGGCATCCTGGGCGGTCAGGCCCGGGTGCGCGGGGTCACCGGCATCTGGAAGGACCTGACCGACAACGTCAACCTGATGGCCAACAACCTGACCTCGCAGGTGCGCAACATCTCCCAGGTCTCGGCGGCGGTCGCCAACGGCGACCTGACGAAGAAGGTCACCGTCGAGGCGCGCGGCGAGGTCGCGCAGCTCGCGGACACCGTCAACACGATGGTGAAGACCCTGTCGTCCTTCGCCGACGAGGTCACGCGCGTGGCCCGTGAGGTGGGTACGGAGGGCCGCCTGGGCGGCCAGGCGCACGTGCCGGGGGTTTCCGGGACGTGGAAGGACCTCACCGACTCGGTGAACTTCATGGCCTCCAACCTCACCGGCCAGGTGCGGCAGATCGCCATGGTCACGACCGCCATCGCCAAGGGCGACATGACCAAGAAGATCGACATCGACGCGCGCGGGGAGATCCTGGAGCTCAAGACCACGATCAACACGATGGTCGACCAGCTGTCCTCCTTCGCCGACCAGGTGACCCGGGTGGCCCGCGAGGTGGGCACCGAGGGCATCCTGGGCGGCCAGGCCCGGGTGCGCGACGTCGACGGCACCTGGCGGGACCTGACGGAGTCCGTGAACGAGATGGCCGGGAACCTGACCCGGCAGGTGCGCGCCATCGCGGCCGTGGCCACGGCCGTGACCCGGGGCGACCTCAATCTCAAGATCGACGTGGACGCGGCGGGCGAGATCCAGGTCCTCCAGGACAACATCAACACGATGATCGCCAACCTGCGCGACACCACCTTGGCCAACAAGGAGCAGGACTGGCTCAAAGGCAACCTCGCCCGTATCTCGGCCCTGATGCAGGGCCGGCGCGAACTCGACGACGTGGCCTCGCTGATCATGAGCGAGCTCACCCCGGTGGTCTCGGCGCAGCACGGCGCGTTCTTCCTGGCGCTGCCGGCCGGCGGCACCAACGAGATCGGGACCGAGGCGGGCGCCGACGGCTCGTACGAGCTGCGGATGCGCGGGAATTACGCGTACGCCGGTGGTCAGATGCCCACGTCCTTCCGGCCGGGGGAGGGGCTGATCGGGACCGTCGCCGAGGAGAAGCGGACGATCCTCGTCGAGAACACCCCGCCCGGCTACCTGAAGATCTCCTCCGGTCTCGGGGAGGCGCCGCCGGCGCATGTGATCGTGCTGCCGGTGCTGTTCGAGGGGAAGGTGCTCGGCGTCATCGAGCTGGCCTCCTTCCAGCCCTTCACCCAGATCCAGAAGGACTTCCTGAGCCAGATCGCCGAGATGATCGGCACGAGCGTCAACACCATCTCCGTCAACTCCAAGACGGAGGTGCTGCTCAAGCAGTCGCAGGAGATGACCGAGCAGTTGCGCGAGCGCTCCGACGAGCTGGAGAACCGGCAGAAGGCGCTCCAGGCCGCCAACGCGGAGCTGGAGGAGAAGGCCGAGCTGCTGGCCCAGCAGAACCGGGACATCGAGGTGAAGAACACCGAGATCGAGGAAGCCCGGCAGGTCCTGGAGGAACGCGCCGAGCAGCTCGCGGTCTCGATGCGGTACAAGAGCGAGTTCCTGGCGAACATGTCGCACGAGCTGCGCACCCCGCTCAACTCGCTGCTGATCCTGGCCAAGCTGCTCGCCGACAACGCGGACGGGAACCTCTCGCCGAAGCAGGTGGAGTTCGCCGAGACCATCCACGGCGCCGGTTCGGACCTGCTCCAGCTGATCAACGACATCCTCGACCTGTCGAAGGTCGAGGCCGGGAAGATGGACGTCTCCCCGACGCGGATCGCGCTGGTCCAGCTCGTCGACTACGTGGAGGCCACCTTCCGGCCGCTGACGGCGGAGAAGGGCCTGGACTTCTCGGTACGTGTCTCCCCGGAGCTTCCGGCGACCCTGCACACGGACGAGCAGCGGCTGTTGCAGGTGCTGCGCAACCTGCTGTCGAACGCGGTGAAGTTCACCGACAGCGGGGCGGTGGAGCTGGTGATCCGGCCCGCCGGGGCCGATGTGCCGCAAGCCATCCGGGAGCAGTTGCTGGAGGCGGGTTCGCTGCGCGAGGCGGACGCGGACCTGATCGCGTTCTCGGTGACGGACACCGGGATCGGGATCGCCGCGAGCAAGATGCTGGTGATCTTCGAGGCGTTCAAGCAGGCCGACGGCACGACCAGCCGCAAGTACGGCGGCACGGGCCTGGGCCTGTCCATCAGCCGGGAGATCGCCCGACTGCTGGGCGGGGAGATCCACGCGGCGAGCGAGCCCGGCCGCGGGTCGACCTTCACGCTGTACCTGCCGCTGCACCCGAGCGAACTGCCGCCGCAGGGGTACGCGCCGCCCACGCCGGGCGGGGCACGCGGGGAGCTGTACCGCAGGTCCGCCGAGGAGGCGCGGCCCGCGCTGCCGGCCGCCCCGGTGGCGCCCGCGGTCGAGCAGGGGCAGGGGCTGGCGGCGCCGGTCTGGGATTCCCGGACGGTCGCCCAGCGGGGTGCGGAGCAGGGGTCGTCGGCGCTGTTCCGGCGGCGGCGCAAGTCGCTGAGCGATCCGCTGCCGCGGGCCGAGGTGCCGGGACAGCCGGACACGGACGCGTGGGGGCTGGAGGACACGCTTCCGATCGTGCCGCGGACGTACGACTTCCACGGCGAGCGGGTGCTGATCGTGGACGACGACGTACGCAACGTCTTCGCGCTCACCAGCGTGCTGGAACAGCACGGGCTGGCGGTGCTCTACGCGGAGAACGGGCGGGAGGGCATCGAGGTGCTGGAGCAGCACGACGACGTGGCGGTCGTGCTGATGGACATCATGATGCCGGAGATGGACGGGTACGCGACGACCTCGGCGATCCGGCGGATGCCGCAGTTCGAGGGGCTGCCGATCATCGCGCTGACGGCGAAGGCGATGAAGGGGGACCGGGAGAAGGCGATCGAGTCCGGGGCCTCGGACTACGTCACCAAGCCGGTCGACCCGGACTACCTGCTGTCGGTCATGGAGGGGCACATGCGCGGAAAGTGATCACCGACAGGGCGGTGCGGGGGGATTGCGGAGGGGCCCTACGGGGAACCTTCTGCTCTTCCACCACGTTTCTGCTTCGTGCACAGTGACATCTTGGTGACAGGGTGTGGCGATCTCGGGACTGGGGCTACGATGACCGGCACAAGGACGGACGGCGCAAGGATGCCGTCCTCTGGGGCGGGGCCCGGCGTACAGGCCGGTGCCAGGAGCCGGGGAGGCCCCATGCCGGGGCGAGGAGGACAGGGCATGGTGCAGAAGGCCAAGATCCTCCTGGTCGACGACCGGCCGGAGAATCTGCTGGCGCTGGAGGCCATCCTCTCCGCGCTCGATCAGACACTGGTCCGGGCGTCGTCGGGGGAGGAAGCGCTCAAAGCGCTGCTGACGGACGATTTCGCGGTCATCCTGCTGGATGTGCAGATGCCGGGGATGGACGGTTTCGAGACGGCCGCGCACATCAAGCGGCGGGAGCGGACCCGGGACATCCCGATCATCTTCCTCACCGCGATCAACCACGGTCCGCACCACACCTTCCGCGGGTACGCGGCGGGTGCGGTGGACTACATCTCCAAGCCCTTCGACCCGTGGGTGCTGCGGGCCAAGGTCTCGGTCTTCGTCGAGCTGTACACGAAGAACTGCCAACTGCGCGAGCAGGCGGCGCTGCTGCGGCTCCAGCTGGAGGGCGGCGGCACCAACGGCGAGGGCAGCAAGGAGACGGCCGGCCTGCTGGCCGAGCTCTCCGCGCGGCTCGCGGCCGTCGAGGAGCAGGCGGAGGCGCTGACCAAGCAGCTCGGCGAGGACTCGGCCGACGCGGCGGTGGTGGCGACCGCGGCCCATCTGGAGCGCAAGCTGACCGGACTGCGCCGGGCGCTCGACGCCCTGGAGCCCGGGACCGGCGGCGGCGCGCCCGTGCTGCCCGCGCAAGGCTGAGCCCTCGCGCGCGGCACTGTCCGGCCCTTTCAGGCGTGCCCCCGGCCCCGGCTGGGGGCGCGTCAGGTCTGGCGGTACGTCAGCACCCGTCACATCACGCACGGGCGAGGCGACACGAACGGGTGAAGGGGTGGGCACGCGTGTCCACCGGCGTGGACACCGGTAACCTCGGGCCCATGGCCTCAAGTACGTCCGGTAAGGGTTCCCAGAGCACCGCGGGCACCGCGAAGGGCCGCACCGGCCGTACTCCGGCGCCGGCGAAGAAGGCGGCTGCCGCGCGCAAGCCTCCCGCGAAGAAGGCCGCGGCCGCCCGGCGCGCCCCCGTCAAGAAGGTCGCGCCGAAGCCCGCGCCGTCCCCGACGGGGGGCGTGGTGCGGCTGGTGCGTGCCGTGTGGCTGGGCTGTGCGCACGCGGTCGGCGCGGTCTTCCGCGGGGTCGGCCGGGGCGCGAAGAACCTCGACCCCGCCCACCGCAAGGACGGCGTCGCGCTGCTGCTGCTCGCCCTCGCGCTGATCGTCGCCGCCGCGACCTGGTCGAATCTGGACGGTCCGGTCGGGGATCTGGTCACCATGCTGGTCACCGGCGCCTTCGGACGCCTCGACCTGCTCGTGCCGATCCTGCTCGGCGTCATGGCGGTACGTTTCATCCGCCATCCCGAACAGGCCGACGCCAACGGCCGCATCGGCATCGGCCTCTCCGCCCTCGTCATCGGGGTGCTGGGGCTCGTGCACATCGCCTGCGGCGCCCCCGGGCGCGACGAGGGCACCACCGCCATGCAGAACGCGGGCGGGCTCGTCGGCTGGGCCGCCTCGAAGCCGCTGATCTTCACCATGGGCGCGCCGCTGGCCGTGCCGATGCTGGTGCTGCTCACCGTCTTCGGGCTGCTGGTCGTCACCGCGACCCCGGTCAACGCGATCCCGCAGCGGCTGCGGCGGCTCGGCATCCGGCTCGGGATCATCGCGCCGAACGAATACGACGAGGGTTACGGGGACGAGTTCGAGAGCGGTGGCGCCGAACGGCACGATCCGGAGCAGTGGCGGGCCCGTACCGGGTCGGCCTCCGGCGCCGGGCCCGACTCCGGTTCCGGGGATCGCGCCGAGGCCGCCGAGGACGAGGCGCTGTCCCGGCGGCGGCGCCCGCGGCGGTCCTCGGTCCGGCCCGCCATGGACCGGGAGATGGACGCCGTCGACGTGGCCGCGGCGGCCGCCGCCGCGCTGGACGGGGTGGTCTACGGCGGAATGCCGCCTTCCCCGCTCGTGGCCGACCTCACGCACGGCATCTCCGCCGAGCGCGGGGGCGTGGAGATCACCGCTCCGGTGCCGCCCGCCCGTGAGGAGGCCCCGCAGACTCCCGCCGCGCAGACTCCCGCCCCGCAGACCTCCGCCGCGCCCGTGCCCGCCGTCGGCGCGCAGGCTCCGCACGCCACCACCGCCGCGGCCTCCGGGACGCTGGCGGTGCCCGATCTGACCAAGACCCCGCCCCAGAGCCAGCCGCTGCCGCCCCGCGCCGAGCAGCTCCAGCTGCGCGGGGACATCACGTACGCCCTGCCCTCGCTGGACCTGCTGGAGCGCGGCGGGCCGGGGAAGACCCGTAGCGCCGCCAATGACGCGGTCGTCGCCTCGCTGACGAACGTCTTCACGGAGTTCAAGGTCGACGCGAAGGTCACCGGCTTCACCCGCGGCCCGACGGTCACCCGCTACGAGGTGGAGCTCGGACCCGCCGTGAAGGTCGAGCGGATCACGGCGCTGGCCAAGAACATCGCGTACGCCGTGGCCTCCCCGGACGTGCGCATCATCAGCCCGATCCCGGGCAAGTCGGCCGTCGGCATCGAGATCCCGAACACCGACCGCGAAATGGTCAACCTGGGCGACGTACTGCGCCTCGCGGACGCGGCCGAGGACGACCATCCGATGCTCGTGGCGCTCGGCAAGGACGTCGAGGGCGGCTACGTCATGGCCAACCTGGCGAAGATGCCGCACGTGCTGGTGGCCGGCGCGACCGGCTCCGGCAAGTCCTCCTGCATCAACTGCCTGATCACCTCCGTCATGGTCCGGGCCACCCCGGAGGACGTACGGATGGTGCTGGTCGACCCCAAGCGGGTCGAGCTGACGGCGTACGAGGGCATCCCGCACCTGATCACGCCGATCATCACCAACCCGAAGCGGGCCGCCGAGGCGCTCCAGTGGGTCGTGCGCGAGATGGACCTGCGCTACGACGACCTGGCCGCCTTCGGCTACCGCCACATCGACGACTTCAACAAGGCGATCCGGGACGGCAAGGTCAAGCTGCCGCCGGGCAGCGAGCGCGAGCTCAGCCCCTACCCGTACCTGCTGGTGATCGTCGACGAGCTCGCCGACCTGATGATGGTGGCCCCGCGGGACGTGGAGGACTCCATCGTCCGCATCACCCAGTTGGCCCGCGCTGCCGGCATCCACCTGGTGCTCGCGACCCAGCGGCCCTCGGTGGACGTGGTGACCGGCCTGATCAAGGCGAACGTGCCCTCGCGGCTCGCCTTCGCCACCTCCTCGCTCGCGGACAGCCGGGTCATCCTCGACCAGCCGGGCGCCGAGAAGCTCATCGGAAAGGGTGACGGGCTGTTCCTGCCGATGGGGGCGAACAAGCCCGTCCGGCTCCAGGGCGCCTTCGTCACCGAGGACGAGATCGCCGGGATCGTGCAGCACTGCAAGGACCAGATGGCTCCCGTCTTCCGGGAGGACGTCACGGTCGGGCAGAAGCAGAAGAAGGAGATCGACGAGGAGATCGGCGACGACCTCGACCTGCTCTGCCAGGCGGCGGAGCTGGTGGTCTCCACGCAGTTCGGGTCGACCTCGATGCTCCAGCGCAAGCTGCGGGTGGGCTTCGCCAAGGCCGGGCGGCTGATGGACCTGATGGAATCGCGGGGGATCGTGGGCCCCAGCGAGGGCTCGAAGGCGCGCGACGTCCTGGTCAAGGCCGACGAGCTGGACGGGGTCCTGGCGGTCATCCGCGGGGAGACCGAGGGGTAGCCCGGCCGCAAAGGACGGGCGGGCAACCGTTTCCCCCGGGCCCGCGTCCAGTTGAGCAAGGCGGCGGCGCAGGGCCACGCGGCACCACGCGCGGGGTCGGGCCGCCGCACCGGTCCGGGCGTCCCGTCACCATTCGGATGGCGTAGGAAGTCCACCCTCCGGTTGCTCCACCCTTTCGTACCCCCCCTAGACTGGACAGCCAGCAGGTGGCTACACGCTCGAAAGGCGCCCTCGTGTCCATCGGCAACTCCAACTCCCCAGAAGAAGAGCAGCCTTCGACCGGCGACGGATCCGGCGACGGATCCGAGGACCGCATCGTCGAACGTTCCGTCGAGGGGCCGTCCATCGGGACGGCCCTGAAGAAGGCCCGGATCGCCGCCGGGCTCACCGTCGACGAGGTCAGCTCCACCACCCGCGTGCGCATCCCGATCGTGCACGCCATCGAAGAGGACGATTTCTCGCGGTGCGGCGGCGACGTCTACGCCCGCGGTCACATCCGCACGCTCGCCCGCGCCGTGGACCTCGATCCGGCACCCCTGGTCGAGAGCTACGACGCGGCCCACGGCGGCCGGCCGGCACCCACCCCCGCCGCGCCGATGTTCGATGCCGAGCGGATCCGTCCCGACCGGCAGCGGCCCAACTGGACCGCCGCCATGGTCGCCGCCATCGTCGCCGTGATCGGCTTCGTCGGCTTCACCGCCTTCGGCAGCGGCGACGAGAAGCCCAAGCGGCCGGTGGCGGAAGGTTCCGTCTCCCCGAAGCCGGCCCCCAAGCAGTCCGGCGGGAAGCCCGCCGGCCAGCCCCAGCAGCAGCCGCAGGCGCCCAAGCCGGAGCCTTCGGACAGCGCCATCGCCGCCGCGCCCAAGGACCTCGTCACGGTCGTCCTGACGGCCGACACCGGCGAGAGCTGGATCTCGGCCAAGGACCACAGCGGCCGGCTGCTCTTCGACGGAACCCTCGCGCAGGGCGAGTCGAAGACCTTCACCGACAAGGACTCCATCGACCTGGTGCTCGGCGATGCCGGGGTCGTGAAGCTCTTCGTGAACGGCAAGGAGATCAAGGACCAATTCCAGTCGGGTCAGGTGGAACGCCTCACATACACCAAGGACGACCCGCGCCAGGGAGCGGCCCAGGCGGGCTGACCTGGCCTTGCCCCGGGCGCCCTCCGAGCGCCGAAGCTGAGATTCCGGATCCCCGGGGTGCCGCGCCGCACCCCGGGGATCTTGCCGTGCCCGTGCTCCGGCGGGACTTGGGGGAGGGGCCGGCGCCGGGACGAAGTAGTCTTGAGTCCATGCCCGAACGCCGTACCGTCGCCCTTGTCACTCTTGGCTGCGCCCGTAACGAGGTGGACTCGGAGGAGCTCGCAGGCCGCTTGGCGGCGGATGGCTGGGAGCTCGTCGAGGACGCCGCCGATGCGGACGTCGCCGTCGTCAACACCTGCGGCTTCGTCGAAGCCGCCAAGAAGGACTCCGTAGACGCCCTGCTGGAAGCCAATGATCTGAAGGATCACGGCAAGACCCAGGCCGTCGTCGCCGTCGGCTGTATGGCCGAGCGCTACGGCAAGGAACTCGCCGAAGCGCTCCCCGAGGCCGACGGAGTCCTCGGTTTCGACGACTACGCCGACATCTCCGACCGCCTCCAGACCATCCTCAACGGCGGCATCCACGCCTCCCACACCCCGCGCGACCGGCGCAAGCTGCTGCCGATCAGCCCGGCCGCCCGCCAGGACGCCGAGGTCTCGCTCCCGGGCCACGCCCAGGAGCCGGCCGCCGAGCCCGCCGAGGCCCCCGCCGACCTGCCGGACGGCCTCGCGCCCGCCTCCGGGCCGCGCGCGCCGCTGCGCCGTCGCCTCGACAAGAGCCCGGTCGCCTCGGTCAAGCTGGCCTCCGGCTGCGACCGGCGCTGCTCCTTCTGCGCCATCCCGTCCTTCCGCGGCTCCTTCATCTCCCGCCGCCCCGCCGACGTGCTGGGCGAGACGCGCTGGCTCGCCGAGCAGGGCGTCAAGGAGATCATGCTGGTCTCCGAGAACAACACCTCGTACGGCAAGGACCTCGGCGACATCCGGCTGCTGGAGACCCTGCTGCCCGAGCTGGCCGGGGTGGACGGCATCGAGCGCGTCCGCGTCAGCTACCTCCAGCCCGCCGAGATGCGGCCCGGCCTGATCGACGTACTGACCTCGACCCCCAAGGTCGTCCCGTACTTCGACCTCTCCTTCCAGCACTCGGCCCCCGACGTGCTGCGCGCCATGCGCCGCTTCGGCGACACCGACCGGTTCCTCGAACTGCTGGACACCATCCGCAGCAAGGCCCCGCAGGCCGGCGTACGGTCCAACTTCATCGTCGGCTTCCCCGGCGAGAAGGAGTCGGACTTCGCCGAGCTGGAGCGTTTCCTCACCCACGCGCGCCTCGACGCGATCGGTGTCTTCGGCTACTCGGACGAGGACGGCACCGAGGCCGTCACCTACGCGAACAAGCTGGACGAGGAGACCATCGCCGAGCGGCTCGCGCACATGCAGCGGCTCGCCGAGGAGCTCACCTCGCAGCGCGCGGAGGAGCGGATCGGGGAGACCCTGGAGGTACTCGTCGAGACCGTCGTCCCGCTGGACGAGGCGGAGGACGGCGAGGGTGCCTACGGGCGCGCCGCCCACCAGGCGCCCGAGACCGACGGCCAGGTCGTCTTCACGGACGGCACCGGTCTGGTCCCCGGGCGCATCGTGACGGCCAAGGTGGTCGGCACGCTGGGCGTGGACCTCGTGGCCGAGCCCCTGGACCTGGAATTTGAGGAGGCGGCCGGATGACCGGAGTCCCGGCATCTGCGGCGGGCGGGACCGGCCGCCGGCCCGCGCCCGGCGCGAAGCTGGGGGCCGCGGCGGTCAATCAGGCCAGCCTGTGGAACATCGCCAACATCCTGACGATGATGCGCCTCGTCCTGGTGCCGGGATTCGTCCTGCTGCTGCTCGCCGACGGGGGCTATGACCCCGTCTGGCGGGCGCTGGCCTGGGCGGCGTTCGCCGTCGCCATGATCACGGACATCTTCGACGGGCATCTGGCCCGTACGTACGACCTGGTCACGGACTTTGGGAAGATCGCCGACCCCATCGCCGACAAGGCGATCATGGGGTCGGCTTTGGTGTGTCTGTCGTGGCTCGGCGACCTGCCCTGGTGGGTGACCGGCGTGATCCTGGGGCGGGAACTCGGGATCACGCTCATGCGTTTCTGGGTCATCCGGTACGGAGTGATTCCGGCCAGCCGGGGCGGCAAGCTCAAGACCCTGGCCCAGGGGACGGCGGTCGGCATGTACGTGCTCGCCCTGACCGGACCGCTGGCCACCTTGCGCTTCTGGGTGATGGCGGTGGCCGTCGTGCTGACCGTGGTCACCGGTTTGGATTACATCCGCCAGGCCGTCGTGCTCCGGCGCAAGGGCCTGGACGCGGAGCGAGCCGCGCGGTGACGGACGGGGCGGGGGATTCTGCGGTGGCCGATGGGACGGCGTGGAATGTGCCGGGCCCCGAAGAGGTCGCCGCGGACGCCCTGCGCCTCCTCGCGGAGAGTGACGAGACGCTCGCTGTCGCGGAGTCGCTGACCGGCGGGATGGTGGCCGCCGCGCTGACGGCCGTCCCGGGTGCCTCCCGGTCCTTCCGCGGCTCGGTCACGGCGTACGCGACGGAGCTCAAGCACCGGGTGCTGGGAGTGGACGCCGCACTGCTGGCGGCCGAAGGCGCGGTGAACGCGCAGGTCGCGGAGGAAATGGCGGCCGGAGTACGGCGCGTACTGGGCGCCTCCTGGGGCATCGCGACGACCGGAGTGGCCGGTCCCGACCCCCAGGACGGGCAGCCGGTGGGAACGGTTTTCGTCGCCGTCGCGGGTCCGGGCGGCAGGAAATCGGCCCGCCTGAGGTTGAACGGCTCCCGCGCGGAAATCCGTAGGGAGAGTGCACGGACAGTGCTCGAACTTCTCTCGAGCGAACTCCGCGAGAATCTGCGGGGGCAGGATACGGAACAGAACGGGGGGATTTGATGTTTGCAGCCCTGAGTGAACACGACATCGCTCCCCGCACGGCCGCGGCGCGAGGCGGTACGGTGGGGCGTGAAGGTTACGGCTACACGGTCAGAGGAGGGAGCCACCGATGATTCTGCTCCGTCGCCTGCTGGGTGACGTGCTGCGTCGGCAGCGCCAGCGCCAGGGCCGTACTCTGCGCGAAGTCTCCTCGTCCGCCCGAGTTTCGCTCGGCTATCTCTCCGAGGTGGAGCGGGGGCAGAAGGAGGCATCCTCCGAGCTGCTCTCCGCGATCTGCGACGCGCTTGACGTACGGATGTCCGAGCTGATGCGCGAAGTCAGCGACGAGCTGTCGCTGGCCGAGCTGGCACAGTCGGCCGCGGCAAGCGAACCGGTGCCTGCGCCGGTCCGCCCGATGCTCAATTCGGTATCCGTGGCCTCGGTCACGGGTGGCCCGGAGCGGGTGACCATCAAGGCACCCGTGGAAGCGGTGAATGTCGTAGCCGCGTGAGTCGCGCGATTGCGTGAGCGTGTGAGTGTGGCCGGAGCCCCGGCCGGTGCGTGATGCACCGGCCGGGGCTCCCGGCCGTTCTGGGTGCGGGGGCCGAGGGGGTGCGGGAGGATGGGCCAGTCCGGGTACCCGGCCCCTGGAGGTGGCCGTGCGGCGGTTGGTACGTATGCCTGCGGGCCTGGCTCTCGCGCTGGTGGTGGGGGTCCTGTGGTGGTGGGCCGTGCTGCGGCTGGTGCTGGAGCCGGCGGACTCCGGGCCCGTGGAGGGCGCCGTGGCGGTCGGCGGGTGGGGGCTGGGCCTGCTGCCGGTGCACTGCAAACCGGGGCCGTCGGCGCGGCCGCGGTCGGGGTCGGGGTCGGGGGCGCGGTCGGGCGGCAGGTGGCGGGGTGCGGGTGCGGGGGACGCCGAGACGGCGGCTACCAGGGCATCGACACTCCACCGTTCGGGCGAAGGATCTGGCCCGTCATGAAGGACGAGGCGTCCGAGGCGAGGTAGAGCACGGCCTGGGCGATGTCCTCGGGCTCGCCGACCCGGCGCAGCGGGGACATCCGGGTCATCGCCGCCTCCGTCTGCTCCTGGACCTCGGGGCTGTGGCGGCCGGTCATCGGGGTGCGGATCCAGCCCGGTGCGACCGCGTTGACGCGGATGCCGTGCGGGCCGGCCTCGGTGGCGAGGGTCTTCGTCAACTGGACGACGGCGGCCTTGGCGGCGCTGTAGCAGAGCAGGCCCGGCTGGGCGGCGTCCACGGCGCCGGAGGCCATGGTGACGATCGAACCGGGACGGCCTGCGGCGATCATGGAGCGGGCGGCCTCCTGGCAGGTGCGCAGGACCCCCTTGAAGTTGATGTCGAGGATCCGGTCGAGGTCCTCGTCGGCCGTCTCCAGCACACTGCTGGTGTGCATGACCCCGGCTATGGCGGCGGCGATGTCGAGCGGGCCGGCCGCCGTGACGGCTTCCCTGATCCCGGCCCGGTCGGTCACGTCGACGGTGTGGACGGTGGCGGCGCCGCCGGCCTTGGCGATCAGGGCGGCCGTTTCGGCGAGGCCCTGCTCGTCGCGGTCGGCGCAGTGCACGTGCGCGCCCGCCTCGGCGAGGAGTGCGGCGGTGGCGCGGCCGATGCCGCTGGCTGCGCCGGTGACGAGCGCGGTGCGGCCGGTGAGGTCGTACGCGGCGGCGGGTGTCGCGGTGGGTGTGGGCATGGCGGGACCGTACGGCTGGATCTGACGGACCGTCAACGGGCGGGTGGCTGCGGGATGCCGGCGCGGGCTACGGGCTGCCGCGCGGGCTACGGCGTCGGGCCGGACTGGCAGCGGGGGCACCAGTACGTGGGCCGGGCGTCCTGCGGAGCCTCGCGGACGGGGGTGCCGCAGCGCAGGCAGGGGCGGTGGACGCGGCCGTAGACGAAGAGGTCCTGGCCGCGGCGGCGGCTGCCGGTGGTGTTGCGGCGGGGGTACGGGCCGCCGATGTTCGCGGCGAGCAGGCGGTGTGCGGCGGCCGCCAGGCGCGGGAGCGTGGTCCGCGGGAGCGCGCCGACGGGGGTCCAGGGAGTGACCTGGGCGAGGAAGCAGAGCTCGCACTTGTAGATGTTGCCGATCCCGGCGAGGTTGCGCTGGTCGAGGAGGGCCTCGCCGAGCGGGCGCTCGGGGGTGGCGGCGAGATTGGCCGCCGCCGTTTCGGCGTCCCAGTCCGGGCCGAGCAGGTCGGGGCCGAGGTGGCCGACGACCTTGGCCTCGTCGGCGGTGCGGATCAGTTCCAGGACGGGGAGGCGGTAGCCGACGGCCGTGTGCGTCTCGGTGCCGAGGATGGCGCGGATCTCGTGGGCGGGGCCGCCGTGCCACTTCGCTCCCGCGGGGAAGACGTGCCAGGCGCCGTCCATGCGGAGATGGCTGTGGAGGGTGAGCCCCTCGGCGGCGGCGGTGGTGCCGGTGGCGTCGTCGGCGCCGGTGAAACGGGCGAGGAGGTGTTTGCCGCGGGGGACGACGTTGAGGGTGGTGCGGGTGGTGAGGTCGACCGTGGCGAGGCGGGGGGTGCGGAGGTCTGAGCGGGTGAGGCGGTGGCCCGCCAGGGCGGCGTGGAGCTGGGCCGCTGCGCGCCAGACGCTGTCTCCTTCGGGCATGCCGTCATTGTCGCCCGGGTCGGGCCTTGCCGGGCCCTGCCGGGGGCTTGGTGGTGCGTCGGCGGTTCGGCTGCGCCGGGCGGGGTCGTCGGGGGCGCCGCCCGGGGGAGCCGCTGCGCGGGGCGGGGGCGCCGGGAAAGCCGCTGCGCGGAGCTGGTCCCCGCCCCGCCCTTTCGCCGTTTCCCCGGGGCTCCGCCCCGGACCCCGCCTGTGCGGCGCCGCTGCCGGCCCCCTCGGCTGCCAGCCCCTCGGGCCCCGGCTCCCGGGTCCCGGCCCCCCGGCCCCGGCCGCGGACGTCGGGGAGGCTGGTTGGGGGTGGGGTCAGGGGCGGAGGCGGAGGCCTCGGGGGGTGGCGTGGAAGCCGGCGGATTCCAAGGTTCGGCCCAGGGGGGACGTCAGGGAGGCGGCGGCGTTGATGCGTTCCACCGTGAGGGCGGGGAGGGTGCCTGCGCGGGAGGCGGTGGTCAGGGCCGTCACGGCCGCCGTCAGGCGGGGGTCGTCCGCGTCGGGCCAGGCCAGGAGGGTTTTGCCGCCGCGCTCCAGGTACAGGGTGAGTTCCCCGTCGACCAGGACGACCAGGGAGCCCGCCTTGCGGCCCGGCTTGTGGGAAGCGCCCGTCGGCGGCTCCGGCCAGGGCAGGGCCGCGCCGTACGCGTTCGCCGGGTCGGCGGCCGCCAGGACCACCGCCGCCAGCGGGGGCGGGGTCCGCTCGGCGGCGCGGAGCCGGTCCACCGCGCCGTCCATCGCGAACTGCGCCGCGCCCAGCCCCTCGACCACGTAGCCGCGGCGGGCCTGGCCACTGTCCTCGAAGGCGGAGAGGATCCGGTAGACCGCGCTGAAGCCGCCCTCGACCCCTTCGGCCGCCACGGCCCCGCGGGTGACGACGCCGTGGCGGTCCAGCAGGGTACGGGCCAGCGCGTGCGCCCGGTGGGTCGGGTCCGGGGCGGGGGACGGGAGCAGCGACCACCGCCCGGCGACCGTGGGCGGCCCGGTACGCGAGACGGTCGTGCTGAGCGTGCCGTAGCGGCCGCGGGGGATCGTGCGCCTGGCACGGTGCGCGGTGGCGCCCGCGGTGCGGCCCGAGCCGAGCAGGGACCGCAGCGGGGACAGGGTGTCGTTCGTTAGACGCCCCGACCACGCCAGGTCCCACAGGGCCGAGGACAGGACCAGTTCGGAGGTCTCCGGGTGGCGGGCGCGCACGAACTCGGTGATCTGGCGGAAGAACAGGCCGTAGCCGCCCGCGAGGGAATCCAGCACCGCCTGGTGGAGCGGGCTCAGCTCCAGCGGGTGCGCCGGGGGGAGCAGCAGCGGGGCCGCGTCCGCCAGGTAGAGGGAGACCCAGCCGTCCTTGCCCGGCAGGGCCCCCGCGCCGGCCCAGACCACCTCGCCGGAGGTGGTGAGCTCGTCCAGCAGGTTCGGGGAGTACCCGGCGACCCGCGAGGGCAGGATCAGGCGCTCCAGTGCGGAGGCCGGCACCGGGGCGCCCTGGAGCTGCTCGATCGCGCGGGCCAGGCCGTCGATGCCGCGCAGCGCCCCGCCCAGGTGCTGCCACTGCGGGAGGAAGGTGGCCAGCGAGGTCGGCGGGACCGGCTCCAGCTCCTGGCGCAGCGCGGCCAGCGAGCGGCGGCGCAGCCTGCGCAGCACCGTCGCGTCGCACCATTCCTGGCCGATGCCCGCCGGATGGAACTCGCCCTGGACCACCCGCCCGGCCGCCGCCAGCCGGTGCAGGGCCCCGTCCGTCACCGCCGTGCCGAGGCCGAAGCGGGTGGCGACGGCGGTCGTGGTGAACGGCCCGTGGGTGCGCGCGTAGCGGGCGAGGAGGTCGCCCAGCGGGTCCTTGACCGGCTCGGTGAACGCCTCCGGGACCCCCACGGGCAAGGCGGTGCCCAGCGCGTCCCGCAGCCGGCCCGCGTCCTCGATCGCCGCCCAGTGGTCGAGCCCGCCGATCCGGACCCGGATGGCCCGGCGGGCGTCGGCCAGCGCCTCGGCCCAGGACGGCTCCGCGCCGCGCTCGCCCAGCTCCCCGGGGGTCAGCGGGCCCAGCAGGCGCAGCAGGTCCGCCACCGACTCGGCGTCCTTGGCCCGGCGGTCCTGCGTCAGCCACTGGAGCTCCCGCTCCAACTCCTCCAGCACCTGTGCGTCGAGCAGCTCGCGCAGCTCCGCCTGGCCGAGCAGTTCGGCCAGCAGCCGGGAGTCCAGGGAGAGGGCCGCCGCCCTGCGCTCGGCGAGCGGGGAGTCGCCCTCGTAGAGGAACTGGGCGACGTAACCGAAGAGCAGGGAGCGGGCGAACGGGGAGGGCTCCGCGGTGGTGACCTCGACGAGGCGGACCCGGCGCGCCTCGATGTCGCCCATCAGCTCGGTCAGGCCGGGCACGTCGAAGACGTCCTGGAGGCATTCCCGTACGGCTTCCAGCACGATCGGGAACGAGCCGAACTCCGAGGCCACCTGGAGGAGCTGGGAGGCGCGCTGGCGCTGCTGCCACAGCGGGGTGCGCTTGCCCGGATTGCGGCGCGGCAGCAGCAGGGCGCGGGCGGCGCACTCGCGGAAGCGGGAGGCGAACAGCGCGGAGCCCCCCACCTGGTCGGTGACGATCTGGTTGATCTCGCCGTGGTCGAAGGCGACGTCCGCCGCGCCCAGCGGGGCCTGTTCGTCGTCGAACTCGAAGGTGGCCGTGTGGGCGGGGTCGTGGTCGAGGAGGTCCATGGAGAGCAGGTCCGCATCCGGCAGGCGCAGCACGATGCCGTCATCGGCGTGCATCACCTGCGCGTCCATGCCGTACTTCTCCGCGAGCCGGGCGCTCAGCGCCAGCGCCCACGGGGCGTGCACCTGGGCTCCGAAGGGGGAGTGGACCACGACCCGCCAGTCGCCGAGCTCGTCGCGGAACCGCTCGACGACGATCGTCCGGTCGTCCGGGACGTGCCCGCAGGCCTCGCGCTGCTCGGTGAGGTACGCCAGTACGTTCTCCGCGGCCCAGGCGTCGAGGCCCGCCGCCAGCAGGCGCAGCCGCCCGTCCTCCTCGGAGAGGGCGCCGAGCTCGCGCAGGAACGCGCCGACCGCGCGGCCCAGTTCGAGCGGGCGGCCCAGCTGGTCGCCCTTCCAGAACGGCAGCCGGCCCGGGACCCCGGGGGCGGGGGTGACCAGGACCCGGTCGCGGGTGATGTCCTCGATGCGCCAGGAGGTGGTGCCCAGGGTGAACACGTCGCCCACGCGGGACTCGTAGACCATCTCCTCGTCGAGCTCGCCGACCCGGCCGCCGCCCTTCTTCGGGTCGGAGCCGGCCAGGAAGACGCCGAACAGCCCGCGGTCGGGGATGGTGCCGCCGGAGGTGACCGCGAGGCGCTGGGCGCCGGGCCGGCCGGTGATCGTGCCGGCCACGCGGTCCCACACCACGCGGGGTCTGAGCTCGGCGAACGCGTCCGACGGATAACGGCCCGCGAGCATGTCCAGCACCGCCGTGAACGCCGACTCCGGCAGCGCCGCGAAGGGGGCCGCGCGCCGGACCAGCGCGAGGAGGTCGTCCAGCTGCCAGGTGTCCATGGCGGTCATGGCGACGAGCTGCTGGGCGAGGACGTCGAGGGGGTTGGAGGGGATCCGCAGGGATTCGATCGAGCCGGTGCGCATCCGCTCGGTGACCACGGCGGCCTGGACGAGGTCGCCCCGGTACTTGGGGAAGACCACACCGGTGGAGACCGCGCCCACCTGGTGCCCGGCGCGGCCCACGCGCTGGAGCCCGGAGGCCACCGAGGGCGGGGACTCCACCTGGACCACGAGGTCCACCGCGCCCATGTCGATGCCCAGTTCGAGGCTGGAGGTGGCGACCACGGCGGGCAGCCGGCCCGCCTTCAGGTCCTCCTCCACCAGCGCCCGCTGCTCCTTGGACACCGAGCCGTGGTGGGCGCGGGCCAGCAGCGGCGGGGCGCCCTGGGCCGCGCCGGACTGGGCCATGATCTCGGCCGGAGGCGCACCCTCGGGGAGTTTCTCGCCCATGGCCCGCTCGTACGCGATCTCGTTGAGCCGGTTGCAGAGCCGCTCCGCGAGCCGGCGGGAGTTGGCGAACACGATGGTGGAGCGGTGGGACTGCACCAGGTCCGCGATCCGCTCCTCCACATGCGGCCAGATGGAGGGTTTGTCGCCGCCCTCGCGGCCCTCGGTGGCCGGGGAGCCGCCCAACTCGCCCATGTCCTGCACCGGGACGACCACCGACAGGTCGAACTCCTTGGTCGACGGCGGCTGGACGATTTCCACCTTGCCCCGAGGTGCGAGGTACCGGGCCACCTCGTCGACGGGCCGGACCGTCGCCGACAGCCCGATCCGGCGGGCCGGGCGCGGCAGCAGCTCGTCCAGCCGCTCCAGGGAGAGGGCCAGGTGGGCGCCGCGCTTGGTCCCGGCGACCGCGTGCACCTCGTCCAGGATCACCGTCTCGATGCCCGACAGGGCGTCGCGCGCGGCCGAGGTCAGCATCAGGAACAACGACTCGGGAGTGGTGATCAGGATGTCCGGCGGGCGCGTGGCCAGCGCCCGGCGCTCGGCGGGCGGGGTGTCACCGGAGCGGATCCCGACCCGGATCTCGGGCTCCGGCTGCCCCAGGCGCACCGACTCCTGGCGGATGCCGGTCAGCGGGCTGCGCAGATTGCGCTCCACGTCCACCGCCAGCGCCTTCAGGGGCGATACGTACAGCACCCGGCAGCGCTTCTTCGGCTCGGCCGGCGGCGGTGTCGAGGCCAGCTGGTCGAGGGCGGCCAGGAAGGCGGCCAGGGTCTTGCCGGAGCCGGTGGGCGCCACGACGAGCACGTCCGAGCCCTGCCCGATCGCCCGCCAGGCGCCCTCCTGCGCGGCGGTGGGCCTGTCGAAGGCCCCCGTGAACCAGGAGCGGGTCGCGGGGGAGAACGAGTCGAGCGCGGTACCGGACATGCCCCCATCGTGCACCCGGCCACTGACAACCGGCCGGACCTGCGAGAACGCCCCTGCCGGGCGGGGCGCAGAATGGGGGAATGGGGACGGACGAGGGACGCCGGGAGTGGGCACGGCACTGGCAGTACGCACAGCTGCCCGGGCTGGACCTGCTGCGCGCCCACTACGTACGCCACACCTTCCCGCGCCACGCGCACGACGGGTACGTCATCGCGGCCGTCACCGGCGGCATCGAGGAGATCGGCCTCCCCGGCACCACCGTGCGGGCCGGACCCGGCAGCGTGGTCCTGATCAACCCCGAGGTGCCGCACACCGCGCGCGCCGGCGCCCCCGAGGGCTGGGCGTACGCCACCCTCTACCCCTCCCGGGACCTGATCGCCGAGGTCGCCGCCGAGATCGGTGCCCCGCGCGGGACCCCCGGCTTCACCGCCGACGTGGTCGCCGACGCGCAGGGCGCGCGGGCCATCGCCGAGGTGCACCGCGCCGCCGAGGCCGGGAACGCGCTGGCCGCCGACACGCTGCTGCGGGGCGTGGTGGCGCGGATGCTCAGCCGGCACGCGGGCCCGCTGCCCGCCCGTACGACACGGCGCGCGGGCGCCGCCGACGCCGAGCGGGCCCGGGCCGTACTGGAGGAGCGGATGGCCGGGCCGCCGTCGCTGGAGCAGCTCGCGGCGGAGCTGGGGACGAGCCCGTTCGCGCTGCTGCGGGCCTTCCGGGAGCGGTACGGGATGCCGCCGCACACCTGGCTGACCGACGCCCGGGTCCGGCGGGCGCGCCGGCTCCTGGACACGGGCACCGCGCCCGCGGAGGCGGCCGTCGCCGTCGGCTTCACCGACCAGCCGCACCTGAACAGGCACTTCACCCGCATCGTGGGCGTCCCGCCGGGCGCCTACCGGCGGGAGCGGGCCGGCTGAGCGGCCTCGGCCTTCTCCTTCGACCTGGGCCCCCGCCCCGCCGGGGCGCCGCCCGCGCGCAAGAACGTACAAGACCCGGTCGCCTCGTCCTGCGTACGTTCGGGGCGTGGGAGAACATCAGATGGTGATACAGGAGGCCCCCGACGGGGCCGCCACCGGGCGGCCGCGGGCTGCCGTCGTGCGGGACGCGCTCGGGGTCGGGGTGGCCGTCGGGCTGTCCGGTTTCGCGTTCGGGGTGACCGCCGCCGGGTCGGGGGTCAGTGCGCTGCAGGCCTGCGTGCTGAGCCTGCTGGTCTTCACCGGCGCCTCGCAGTTCGCGCTGGTCGGGGCGCTGGCGGCGGGCGGGAATCCGTTCACCGCCGCCGCCGGGGCGTTCTTCCTCGGGACCCGCAACGCCTTCTACGGGCTGCGGCTGTCGCAGCTGCTCGCGCTGCCCCGCGCCGTGCGGCCCTTCGCCGCGCACTGGGTGATCGACGAGACCACCGCCGTGGCCCTCGCCCAGCCCGACCGGAAGTCGGCCCGGCTCGGCTTCACCGTCACCGGGCTGAGCCTCTACGTCCTGTGGAACCTGACCACCCTGCTGGGCGCGCTCGGCGCCGAGGCCATCGGGGACACCGCCGCGTGGGGGCTGGACGCCGCCGGGCCGGCCGTCTTCCTCGCGCTGCTCGCGCCGATGCTGAAGACCACCACCGAGCGGGCCGTGGCCGGGCTCGCGCTGGTCCTGGGGCTGGGATTCCTGCCCGTGCTGCCCGCCGGGGTGCCGGTGCTGATCGCCGCGCTGGCCGCGCCCGTCGTGCTGTGGATGAAGGGACGCCGCTCGTGAACGTCTGGATCGCCATCGCCATCACCGTCCTCGGCTGCTACGCCGTCAAGCTCGCCGGGCTGCTCGTGCCCGCCGGGGCACTGGAACGGCCCGTGGTGCGCGAGCTCTCGGCGCTGCTGCCGGTCGCCCTGCTCGCCGCGCTCACCGCCCAGCAGACCTTCAGCACCGGGCACGAGCTCGTCCTCGACGCCCGCGCCGCCGGGCTCGCCGCCGCCGGGGTCGCGCTGCTGCTGCGGGCGCCGTTCCTGCTCGTGGTCGCGGCCGCCGTCGTGGTCACCGCGGGGGTACGGGCCCTGGGCGGCTGACCCCGGCCGTCCCGGCGGCCACGGCTGCAACGGCGGCCCCGGTCCCGGCCGGCAGGCGCCCGTACGCCCGCAGGGTCAGCAGCGCCTCCAGCGTGGCGATCGGCCGCCGCTCCAGCGAGCTGCCCGGCGCCCAGGCCCGGCGCCGAACCGGCCAGCCGCCGTCCGGCTGCTGCTCCGCGGCCAGGAAGTCCAGGGAACGGCCCAGCTCCGCGTCCGTGAACCAGCCGCGGGCCAGGGATTCGGGCCGCCGCGCGAAATCGTGCGGGAAGAGGTGCTCGCCGGGCGCGTAGCCGGCGGGCACCGGATGCTCCTCGCGCCGGCCCGGCTCCAGCACGGCCAGGCGCCGCTCGCGCACCAGCCGCCCCAGCCGGTCCGCGGCCGCCGCCGCGCGCGCCCGGTCGGGGACGCCGTCGAGGAAGGCCACCGCGCTCTGGACCTCGTACGGATGGGAGTGACGCAGGTTCTCGACCCGGTCCCAGCAGAAGTCCGTGGCCCGGAACAGCCAGGCGTGCCAGACCCGGTTGCGGTGCAGCACCCCGACGACGGGGCCGGTGGTCAGCAGCTCGCTCGGCGGGTCGTCGTGCACGGGGTGGTACGGGGCCGTGGGATAGCCGCGCGGGGCCGGGAGCACCACGGGCAGGGCGCCGTCCGCGGTGGAGACCCGGGTCAGATGGCGGCAGAGCTTCTCCACGCGCTGCCCGGCGCAGCGGCCCAGGCTGTCCAGGATGCGCAGGGCGTGCGCGGTGTGCAGGGGCTGGCTCAGCGGTCCGCGCAGGTCGGGGTCGAGCGCGTGCCCGTAGCCGCCGTCGCCGCCCAGGTACGCGCCGAGGGCGGTGTCCACCGGGTCGGCGTCCCCGCCGAGGAAGTGGAACGCGAACCGCCGCTGCTCCAGCACCCGGGCCGTGAGCCAGATGAACTGCTCGGCGCGGGCCAGCGGGGCCGGCGCGGCCGGCGGGGGAGCTTCGTCTCCAGGCATGCGAGAAACGTAGGGGCCCGTGGTGCGCCCACGCAGGACGAACGGGGCGGGTGCACTCTCCGGGGCGGGATACTGGAGGCATGCGGTTGACGATTTTCTGGGAGCGGATGGCCGAGCACTTCGGCGCGGCCTACGCGGACTCCTTCGCGCGGGACCACGTCATGACGGAGCTCGGGGGACGCACCGTCCACGAGGCGCTGGACGCGGGCTGGGAGGCCAAGGACGTGTGGCGCGCGGTGTGTTCGGCGATGGACGTACCGAGTTCGCTGCGCTGACCGGGGCCGAGTGCCGGAGCCCGTGGGGGAGTGCCGCCGTGCGGTACGGGCCCTGTCCGGCCAGGGCTTGAGCCACTGCTTCGCCGTCCGGGCCGCCGGTGGGCCAGACTTGGCGGCGTGGCAGCCACCGAAGACACGACCGACCAGCCCGCAGACGCCCATGGCGCGCCTTCGCCGCCCCGGCCGTTCGACACGGCGGGGGCCGCCGACCGGGCCGGGGCCGCCGGGGCCACCGGCCCTGCCGAGCCCGCTCGGCCCGCCGACCCCGGCGCTCCGGCCGGGCCCGGGGGGACGCCGCCCGGCGCCGCCGTGGCGGGGGACGCGGCGCGGATGCCGCGCTGGCTGCCGCGCGCGGTGGTCCTCGTACTGGCGCTGATCGCCTGCTTCCAGCTCGGCAGCTGGGCCTTCCACCAGCTCATCGGGTTTCTCGTCAACATGCTGATCGCGTTCTTCCTCGCGCTCGCGATCGAACCGGCCGTGGCCAGGATGGCGGCCCGCGGCATGCGCCGCGGGCTCGCCACCTTCCTGGTGTTCCTCGGGGTGTTCGTCGCGACCGCCGGCTTCCTCACCCTGCTCGGCTCGATGCTCGCCGGACAGATCGTCGACATGGTGGAGGACTTCCCGCACACGCTCGACTCGGTGATCGACTCGATCAACAGGACCTTCCACACCGAGCTGTCCCGGCTGGAGATCCAGGACAGCGTGCTGCACTCCGACTGGCTTCAGAAGTACGTGCAGAACAGCGCGACCGGCGTGCTCGACGTGTCCGCCACCGTGCTCGGCGGGCTCTTCAAGCTACTGACGATCGGGCTGTTCTCCTTCTACTTCGCCGCCGACGGGCCGCGGCTGCGGCGCGCGCTGTGCTCCGTACTGCCGCCCGCGAAGCAGTCGGAGGTGCTGCGGGCCTGGGAGATCGCCGTCGCCAAGACCGGCGGGTACCTCTACTCGCGCGGGCTGATGGCGCTGATCTCCGGCATCGCGCACTACGTCCTCTTCGTGATCCTCGAGGTGTCGTACGCGCCCGCGCTCGCGGTGTGGGTGGGGCTGGTGTCGCAGTTCATCCCCACCATCGGCACCTACCTGGCGGGCGCGCTGCCGATGCTGATCGCCTTCACGGGCAACCCCTGGTACGCCCTGTACGTGCTCGGGTTCGTGGTGATCTACCAGCAGTTCGAGAACTACGTGCTGCAGCCCAAGCTGACCGCGAAGACCGTCGACATCCACCCGGCGGTGGCCTTCGGGTCGGTCATCGTGGGCACCGCCCTGCTGGGCGCGGTGGGGGCGCTCATCGCGATCCCGGCCGTCGCCACGCTGCAGGCCTTCCTCGGCGCGTACGTGAAGCGGTACGAGCTCACGGGCGCGGCGGCCGAGGAGGAATCCGGTGCTACCCCTCGGCGCCGAGTACGGCTGCCAAGGCCTCGGTGACCGTCGCCTCGACGGCCTCCTTGGCCACTCCGAGGCCGGTCAGCAGGCCGTCGCCGTCCTCGAGTTCGAGGATGCCGAGCAGGATGTGCTCGGTGCCGACGTAGCCGTGGCCAAGGCGCAGGGCCTCGCGGAAGGTGAGTTCGAGGACCTTCTTCGCGGAGGCGTCGAAGGGGATGAGGTCGGGGACCTCGGCGGCGGCCGGGGGGAGGGTTGCGGTCACGGCGGCCCGTACGTCCTCGGCGGCGATCCCCTGGGCGGCCAGGGCGAGGGCGGCGAGGCCCTCGGACTCGGCCAGCAGGCCGAGGACCAGGTGCCCGGTGCGGATCTCGGTGCCGCCGGCGGCGCGGGCCTCGTTCTGCGAGGTCATGACCACGTTGCGGGCGCGGGGGGTGAAGCGGCCGAAGCCCTGGCTCGGGTCGAGACCGGGGTCGCCCTCCTTGTCCGCCTTGGGGACGAAGCGCTTCTGGGCGGCCTGGCGGGTGACGCCCATGCTGCGGCCGATGTCGGTCCAGGAGGCGCCGGAGCGGCGGGCCTGGTCGACGAAGTGGCCGATGAGGTGGTCGGCGACCTCACCGAGGTGCTCGGCGGCGACGACGGCGTCGCTGAGCTGCTCCAGGGTGTCGGTGTGGACCTTCTTGATGGCCTCGATGAGGTCGTCGAGGCGTACCGGGTTGGTCATGCGAACGGGTTCCACGGGAGGGTTCGTCATGGAGGCAACCCTAGGTTGACAGTCGCCGAGTGTCAACCGTGGGTTGTCACTCGGCGGCGGATATAGGCGGCGGATGTGTGCGGTTCGTACACCTGGTGTCCATGAGTGTCGACGAGATCACCCGGCCGGGGCCCCGGTCGCGAGTGCGGTCCCGGGTCCGTCCGCGGGTCCGGCCCCGGCCGGGTACGCACGTCCTGCGCGGGCGCGCTCCCGCACCCGCCCCGCCCGCCCGGATCACCGCCCTGCACAGCGGGGGCGTCGCCGCCGCGGCCCTGCTGACCCTGGTCGGCGCCGGCGCGCTGCTCCACGAGCCGGTGCTGATCCCGCCCGTCGCGGCCAGCGCGGCGATCGTGTACGGGGTGCCCGCGCTCCCGCTGGCCCAGCCGCGCAGCGTCATCGGAGGCCACCTGCTGTGCGCGGCGGTCGGCTACCTGGCGCTGGCGGCGCTGGGCGGCGCCGCGTGGGTGGCGGCCCTCGGGGCGGGCGTGGCCGTCGGCGCGATGACCCTCGCCCGGACCCCGCATTCGCCGGCCGCCGCCACCACCGTGGTGGTGGTCCTCCAGGCCCCGGACGCGCGGGTCTTCGTACCGCTGCTCACGGGGGCGGCGCTGGTGCTGGTGCTGGCCGGGATGGCGGCGTCCCGGGCGCGGCGGGGTGCGGTGGCGTACCCGGCGTACTGGTGGTGACCCGTCAGATCCCCGCGCCGCAGCCGGCGCCGCAGCCGCCGACGCCCGGGGGTTCGTGGAGGGCGGGGGGCTCCGGGCGGGGTGCGGGGCGGGGGCGGAGCCGGGCCGCGAGGGGGGCCAGGCCGTGGGCGGCGGCGGAGTCGAGCCCGTTGCGGGCGACGGCGGTCAGGGCGCACCGGGCCCCTGCGGGGGTCCCGGGCGGCAGCGGCGGGGCCCACGTGCCGTCGGCGGCGGCCTCGCGTCCCCGGCGGCGCCCGGCGGCGGTCGCGTGGCGGTGGGGGAGGACCGGCCCCGCGAGCAGGCTGACCAGACCCGTCACCACGCCGAGCACCGTGAACGCGAGGAACGGGCGCAGGCCCGCGCCCTGCCCGGTGGCGGAGTCCGCGACGCACGCCCCGACGGTCGCCAGGACCGCGACCAGCAGGCACGCGGTCTGGCCCAGTTCGGCGTTCTCGGTCCGGCCGCGCCGCCGGGGGTCCACGGCCAGCCCGCGCCCGACCAGCGTCCGCTCGACTTCGACGGCGGCGGGGCAGTCGGCGACCCGGGCCTCGAACTCCTGCGCGCGCGGGTGCGGGGTACTGGTCAGCAGGGCGAGTGCGGCGGCCTGGACGGGGTCGGGGGCGTTGCAGCCCCGTACCGCGGTGACCCGGCCGTCGTCGGCGTCGCCGACCCTCAGGCGCCCGCCCAGGTACAGCGCGCAGAGGGCCACCTCGGCGATCCCGCGCCGGCCGCGGTCCAGGTACGCGGCCTCGTACAGGCCGAGCGGCCCGCTGTCCGCCCGTTGGTCCGGGCGGTGCGGCCGGTCCCGGGGGTAGAGCCGCCGGTACAGCCACACCCGGGCGAGACTGACACCCAGCAGCGGGGCGCCCGCCCCCGCGAAGATGAAGACCCACACGCCCCGAGTCTGGCGGCCGCCCCCGGCCGGGGGCAATGGCCGGACGCGCCCTACGGCGCCCGCGTGAGGAGCGCCGGCAGGAACGGGGCGGCGCTACTCGGGGGCGGGGGCGAGGACGGGGGCGAGGACGGGGGCGGCGAGGTCAGTTGTTTGAAGCCGCTGCACTCGGTCAGTTCGCCGCCCTGGCGGACCGTGTAATCGGCGGGCGGCACGTTCATGACCTGGAAGCCGCCGTTCTGGGGGATGTCGACCGTCCCGCCGAAGCCGGCCGACCCGTATATGTAGGCCGGGCCCGGGGTGAAGCCGCCGCCGGAGAGGTGCACTTTTCCGTTGTCGAGGATGCCGGAGACCGAACAGGTCGCGGTCGGGACCGCGGCCGGTGAGGACTGGGGGGCCGCCGCGAGGGCGGTGGGGGCGGCGACGAAGGAGGCCGCCACGAGGGGGCTGAGGACGAGTAGGCGGGTGCGCCGGTTCATGAGTTTTCCTAACCGGGAGGAAACGGGAGGAAACGGGATCCGCGGGCCGCACGCCCGGATCCCCGGGCAGCCGCCGGTACCGTCCGGCACTGACGCCCCCGGCCACGCGCGGCGAGCGGGAGGCCGCCCCTGCCGGGGACCGGGGCTCAAACCGAGAGCGAGGACCGCCTTCTCATCGTCACCCCGCCCCTTCCTCGGTGCGACCGGGGATCGGCGGCGCCCCGGGCGTGCTCACGGCCGGCCGCGGCGCTCGGTCACGGGCACCCGCCTGGGGCGGGTGTGGCGCGCTTGACACGAAAATCGAACACGCATTCTTATTGGTTATCCACAGCCGAACCGGGCGTGGGAGCGCATTGTCAGTGGCAGGCGTTAGCGTCAATGGCGTGAAGCGATCGACTCAAGCAAACCGGGTGGAACCCATGGCAGGCACCGACCGCGAGAAGGCTCTTGACGCCGCGCTCGCACAGATTGAACGGCAATTCGGCAAGGGCGCGGTGATGCGTCTCGGCGACAAGCCGAACGACCCCATCGACGTCATCCCCACCGGGTCGACCGCACTGGACATCGCCCTCGGCGTCGGCGGGCTGCCCCGCGGCCGTGTGGTCGAGGTCTACGGGCCGGAGTCCTCCGGCAAGACGACCCTGACCCTGCACGCCGTGGCCAACGCGCAGAAGGCCGGCGGCACCGTCGCCTTCGTGGACGCCGAGCACGCGCTCGACCCCGAGTACGCGAAGGCCCTCGGCGTCGACACCGACAACCTCATCCTGTCCCAGCCGGACACCGGCGAGCAGGCGCTCGAGATCGTGGACATGCTCGTCCGCTCCGGTGCGCTCGACCTCATCGTCATCGACTCCGTCGCGGCGCTCGTGCCGCGCGCGGAGATCGAGGGCGAGATGGGCGACTCGCACGTGGGTCTCCAGGCCCGTCTGATGAGCCAGGCGCTCCGGAAGATCACCGGTGCGCTCAACCAGTCCAAGACCACCGCGATCTTCATCAACCAGCTCCGCGAGAAGATCGGTGTGATGTTCGGCTCGCCGGAGACCACCACCGGTGGCCGCGCGCTGAAGTTCTACGCCTCGGTGCGCCTCGACATCCGCCGCATCGAGACCCTCAAGGACGGCACGGACGCGGTCGGCAACCGCACCCGCGTCAAGGTCGTCAAGAACAAGGTCGCGCCGCCCTTCAAGCAGGCCGAGTTCGACATCCTCTACGGCCACGGCATCAGCCGCGAGGGCGGCCTGATCGACATGGGCGTCGAGCACGGCTTCGTGCGCAAGGCCGGCGCCTGGTACACGTACGAGGGCGACCAGCTCGGCCAGGGCAAGGAGAACGCGCGCAAGTTCCTCTGCGACAACCCCGCCCTCTCCGACGAGATCGAGCGGAAGATCAAGGAGAAGCTGGGCGTGGGTGTCCGCAAGGACGCCGCGGCAGCCGCCGAGGCCGGTGCCGAGACGGCGGGCGCAGACGCCGCTGCCGCCGCCGTGCCCGCCCCCGCGTCGAAGGCCAAGACGACGGCCAAGGCCGCCGTGGCCAAGAGCTGACCCGTGCGGGAGCAGGAAAGGGGCGGCGGAGGGGGCCGTGAAGGCCGCCAGGAGCTGCCGCCCCAGAGTCCCGAGGAGCAGGCGCGGGCGATCTGTCTGCGCCTGCTCACCGGGATGCCGCGTACCCGCCGGCAGCTCGCGGACGCCCTGCACAAGCGGGGCATCCCCGAGGAGGTGTCGCAGGAGGTCCTCTCCCGGTACGAGGAGGTGGGCCTGATCGACGACGCCGCGTTCGCCGGAGCCTGGGTCGAGTCCCGCCACCGCGGCCGGGGCCTGGCCCGCCGGGCACTCGCGCAGGAGCTGCGCACCAAAGGGGTGCACGCCACCCTCGTGGAGGAGGCCCTGGAGCAGCTGGACTCCGAGCAGGAGGAGCAGACCGCCCGGGAGCTCGTGGAGCGCAAGCTCCGCGCCACCCGGGGCCTGGAGCGGGAGAAGCGGATCCGACGCCTCGCCGGAATGCTCGCCCGCAAGGGATACCCGGAGGGCATGGCCCTGCGGGTGGTCCGCCGCGCCCTGGAGGCGGAGGGCGAGGACACCGACGACCTGGGGTGACCCGGGCGGGGCAGTGAAAAGGTGGGGGAGCGGAAGGCCGGGGTAGCGGCAGGTGGGGGTAGCCCCCGGCCGGTGACGCCGGGGCGCTCCAATGTCAACGGGCGGGCCCGGCGGCAGAGTTGATCACATGATGCTGCGTTACGCCCTCCAGACCGTCCGGGACCGCAAAGCCGGTTTCCTCGGCGCCTTCGTCGCCCTCCTGTGCGCGGCGGCCCTCGTCACCGCCTGCGGCACGCTCCTGGAAACAGGCCTCCTCGGCAAGATCGCCACCGAGCGCTACGCGGCCACACCGGTCCTCGTCTCCGCCGACCAGAACGTGCACCAGACCACGGTCAAGGAGAAGAAGGGCGATACGCGGAAGGTCAAGACGAAGCACAAGGCCAAGCCCGTCGCCGAGCGGGCCTGGCTCCCCGCCTCCACCCTGGACACCGTCCGGTCCGTGCCCGGCGTGGAGCGCGCCGTGCCCGAGCTCACCTTCCAGGCCGTCCCGCTCGCCAAGGCCGACGGCGCCGCGGTGCCCTCGTACGGGCACGCCTGGACCTCCGCCGTCCTCACCCCCTTCACGCTCGCCGAGGGCCGCGCCCCCCAGGGCGCCGACGAGGTCGTCATCGACCGCGAACTCGCCGCCCGCGCGGGGCTGAAGACCGGCTCCGAGCTGCCCGTGCAGGCCACCGGCGAGCCGAAGACCTACACCGTCAGCGGCATCGCGAAGAACCCCGGCGGCCGCCTCGCGCGGCAGGGCGCGCTGTTCTTCGGCGACACCGAGGCGCAGCGGCTCGCCGCCCGCGACGGCCAGGTCAGCGCCATCGGCGTGCTGCCCGCGCCCGGAGTGGACGCGAGCCGGCTTGCCGGGCAGGTCGCGCAGGCGCTCAAGGGCACGACCGCGCAGGTCGCCACCGGTGACGAGCGCGGACCGGCGGAGTTCCTCGACGCGGCCGGCGCACGCGTCAAGCTCGTCTCCATGGGCGGCGCGATGGGCGGCACCTCGCTCCTCGTGGCGATCCTGGTGGTCGTCGGCACCTTCGCCCTGTCGATCCAGCAGCGCTACCGCGAACTCGCCCTCCTGCGGGCCGTCGCCGCCACCCCCCGCCAGCTGCGCCGCATGATCGGCCGCGAGGCGCTGCTGGTGGGCCTGGCCGCCGGCCTCGCCGGAGCGATAGCCGGACTGCCGCTCGCCGCCTGGCTGTACGGGCGGTTCGTGGACAGCGGGGTCGTCCCCGCCAACCTGGAGCGCACCGCCGGGATCTTCCCGATGTTCGCCGCCGTCGGCGCCAGCCTCTTCGGCGCGTGGGCCGCGGCCCGGATCACCGCCCGGCGGATCGCCCGGATCCGCCCCGCCGAGGCGCTCGCCGAAGCCGCCGTCGAGCGCGGCCGGCCCGCCTGGGCGCGGATCGGGACCGGGGTGCTGCTGCTGGCCGCCGGGGCGGTGCTGGTGGCCGTACTGAGCACGCTGCGCACGGAGCCCGCCTCCACCCCGGTGACCTTCCTGGCCGTGGTGGTACTGGCCGGCGCGGTCTCGCTGCTGGGCCCGCTGCTCGTACGGGCCGCCGCCGCGCTGCTCGCCGGGCCGCTGCGGCTGGCCGGTACGGGCGGCCACCTGGCCACCGCCAACCTGCGCGGCAACGCCACCCGGATGGCCTGCGCCGTCACCCCGATCGCCCTGCTGATCGCAATGACCTGCACCGTGCTCTTCGCCACGCCGACGCTCGGCGACGCGGCCCGGGCGCAGGCCCGACAGGGAGTCAAGGCCGACTGGGTGCTGGCCGGGCAGGGGCCCGGAGTGAGCGCCGGCGCCGCCGAGCGGATCCGCCGGACCCCCGGGGTCGCCGCGGCCACCGAGATCGTGCACACGTCGGTGCGGGTGGGGCTGACCAAGTACGCGGCGCAGGGCGTGACCCCGGCCGGCCTGACCCGGACGTGGGACCCGGCCGTGACCGGCGGGAGCCTGGCGGGCTTCGGGGAGCGGAGCGCGGCGGTGAGCGAGCTCGCCGCCGATCAGCTGGGACTGAAGCCCGGCAGCCCGCTGGCGCTGACCCTGGGGGACGGGACGCCGGTGACGTTGACCGTGTCCGCCGTGTACGCGCGGGGGCTGGGCTTCGGGGACCTGACGCTGCCGCACGCGCTGGTCGCCGCGCACGTCGACGACCCGCTGGCCGCCAGTGTGCTGGTGGCGGCCGAACCGGGCACCGGACGCGAGCAGTTGACGGCCGCGGTGCGGGGCTTCCCGGGGGTCCGGGTGCTGAGCGCGCACGACGCGGACCGGGTACGGGCCGAGCGGCAGGCCGCCGGGGCGGAGATCAACCTGCTGGCGATGGGCCTGGTGCTCGCCTTCACCGCGATCGCGGTGGCCAACACGCTGGCCATGTCCACGGCCGAGCGGCTGCGGGAGTTCGCGATGCTGCGGCTGGCCGGGGCGACCCGGCGCCAGGTGCGGGGGATGCTGCGCACCGAGGCGGTGTCGGTACTGCTGATGGGGACCGTACTGGGCTCGGGGATCGCGCTGGCCGTACTGACCGCCTTCAGCGTCGGGATGACGGGTTCTGCCGCACCGGCGGTGATGCCGGTCGCGTACGCGCTGGTCGTGGGGGTGGCGGGGCTGCTGGCCCTGACGGCGACCGCCCTGCCGGGGCGGGTCGCGCTGCGGGTGCCTCCGGTGGACGTGGCGACGTCGAAGGCGTAGGGACAGGCACCGGGGTTACGGGGTACGGGGCGCTGCTCCGTACCCCGTACCCCGCACCCGTGCGTCAGGCAGCCTCGGTCGTCGGGAGGCCGGCGGACTTCCAGGCCTGGAAGCCGCCCACCAGGTCCGTGGCGTTGTGCAGGCCCAGGGCGTGGAGGGAGGCCGCGGCCAGGGAGGAGGCGTAGCCCTCGTTGCAGATCACCACCACCTGGATGTCGTGCCCCGTCGCCTGCGGGACGCGGTGCGAGCCCTGCGGGTCGAGGCGCCACTCCAGCTCGTTGCGCTCGATGACCAGCGCGCCCGGGATCAGCCCGTCGCGCTCGCGCAGCGCCTGGTAGCGGATGTCCACCAGCAGCGCACCCGCCCGGGAGGCCGCCTCGGCCTGCTCCGCGTCCAGGCGGGTGTAGCCGGCCCGGATCCGCTCCAGCAGGTCGTCGATGCCGGTCGGGGTGCTCACTGCCAGTCCGCCGGGCGCTCGACGTGCTCCAGCCGGAGCACCGGGCCGGTGCGGCTGTAGCGCCGGATCAGCGGGAGCGGCGGGTGGTACGCGTGCACCGAGATCGCGTGTTCGGACGGGGACTCGTTCAGCACCTCGTGCACGTGGTGCTCGCCGAAGGCCCGGCCGGTGCCCGCGTCCAGGCCGCGGGTGCGGTCCAGGTCGGGGGCCAGCTCCAGGGACCGCCAGCCCTCCGAGGGGAGGCGGACGGCGAGGGAGTGCTCGGTCAGGCGCCCCCGCGCGGTGGTGAAGGCGCCCCGCGACTCGGCGTGGTCGTGCCAGCCGGTCCCGGTGCCCGGGGGCCAGCCGATCAGCCAGGCCTCACTGCCGCCCGGCCCGTCCAGCCGGATCCAGGTCCGGCCCTCCGGGTCGAGGGGGAGGGAGGCGATGAGCTCGGCGTCGGAGGCCACGCGCCGGGTGAAGTCGAGGAGTTCGGCCGCCGTGACGGGGGCCGCGGGCGCAGGAGCGGCGGGCACGGAGGCCGCGGGCGCAGGGGCGTGCGTGGGTGCAGACATGGAGATGACCGTCCTGGGGGTTCGCGAAAGTGCGCGCGGAGCGCGGAGGGAGGCGAATCAGCAGGAAGGGCGACACACGCAGCCCGCGTAGCGGAGCAGGTCCATGTGGACCCTCCGCCACAGGCGCACGTCGTTGCCGGTCATGTCCGCTAGGGAACCACGACTCGGCTGGAGGGTCAATCGATCACCGGTGCGGGTGTCGGCTTCGGCGCAGGCGTCGGCACTCCCGGGAGGGCTCCCAGCGGCGGGCCGTGCCGTACGGCGTCCGCGGCCTCGTAGAGCTCCGCCGGGCGGACCCCCGCGAAGGTCGCGGCCAGGTGCCCGTCCGGCCGTACGAGGAGCACGGTGTGCGCGGGGGCGCCCGGGTAGCCGTCCGCGACCAGCAGTTCCGCCCGGACCGGCAGCGCGCTGACGGCCGCCGCGAGCCGGGGCATCAGGCCGGCGCCGAGCCAGTGCCGCCGGTCCCAGACGCCGGTGCCGGGGGCGACGAGGACGACCAGCAGCCGGCCCCGCCCCAGCCGGTCGCGCAGGGGCACGGTCGAGCCGTCGGGCGCGGTCACCGGGACGTTCGCCACCGGGCCGCCCGGTTCCGTGGCGGTCGGGACCTCGCGTACGGCCACGGGCGGGGCGTACGCCGGCTCGGCGCCCAGCGGACCGCGGCCCAAGTGGCCGTCGGTGATCAGGAGTTCGCCGGAACGGGCCGCTCCGGGCAGGTACGTGCGCAGGCCCCCGCCGGCGCGCAGCGCGGGCATCGCCTGGTCGGCGGCGCGCAGCCGGGCCGCCACCGCCCTGCGGCGCTCGCCCTCGTAGCTGTCGAGCAGGGCCTCGGAGGCCCCCTGGTGCCAGGCGAGGGCCAGCTTCCAGGCGAGGTTCTCCGCGTCCCGGAGCCCCTCCTCGACGCCCTGGGTCCCGAGCGCGCCCAGCAGGTGCGCCGCGTCCCCGGCGAGGAAGGCGCGGCCGTCGCGCCAGCGCCGGGCGAGCCGGTGGTGCAGGGTGTGGACGCCGGTGTCGAGGAGGTCGTACGGGGGAGTCGTGCCCCCGCACCACAGCCCGAGGGTGTCGCGGATGAGGTTGACCAGCGCGTCGGGGGTGACGAGTTCCCCGCGCGGCGGCAGCAGCCAGTCCAGCCGCCACACGCCGTCGGGCAGCGGCCGGGCGGTGACTTCCCCGACGCCCCCCGCCTGGCCGCGGTGCAGCAGGGCCTCGCCGGGCCAGGGCAGTTCGGTGCGCAGCGCGGCCACGGCGTGCCGCTCCACGGCGGTGCGGCCGGGGAAACGGATGCCGAGGAGCTTGCGCACGGTGGAGCGGGCCCCGTCGCAGCCGACCAGGTAACTCCCGCGCCACCAGGTGGTCTCGGCGCCCCGGGTGTGGACGGTGACGCAGTGGCCGTCCTGTTCCAGGGAGTCGAGCTTGCTGTCGGTGACGAGCTGGACCAGCGGGTGGACGAGGGCCGCGTCGCGCAGCCCGCGCGTCAGGGCGTGCTGGGGCAGGTGGAGGGGGGCGGGCCCGTCCTCGAAGGTGATCCGCTGGGAGTCGCGCCCGCGCCGCATCGTGCGCCAGGCGGCGAAGTACGCGCTCTCGTACCGCAGGGTCGTACAGCCCAGCCGGTGGGCCATGGTGGCGGTGTCGGCGTGCAGGACGACGCTACGGGCGGTCCGGGGCTCGTCCTTGCCGGGCCCTTCGTCGAGCACGACGCAGGGCACGCCCTGGCCGGCCAGGGCGAGGGACATGGACAGTCCGACGGGCCCCGCGCCGACGACGATCACCGGGTCCATGATGCGGCTCCCGATGTCCGGTATGTGATCACAGAACGTATGCAACCCACTGGAGGTGCCTGCGTCAAGTGACGCCGGTCCGGACAAGGCTGTGTGGTGGGGGGGGGGGGTGTCGGGGCCCCCCCCCTGGGGCCGAGCAGGGGTGGGGGGCCGGGGGGGCCCCTGGGGGGCGGGGCGGGGCGCCGCCGCCCCCCCAGGGGAGGCGG
>NZ_JBHWVJ010000049.1:39375-54802 GCF_042736725.1 Streptomyces sp. NPDC060028
TTATTTTTTGGGGCCGCGTTTGTAGGTTTTTTTAAACCATTATATATCCCACCCGGGTGTAGGGGCCCGCATCACCTGCGGCGGGCCGGCGGGGGGGGGGGGGGGGGGGCCCCCCCCCCCCCCCCCACCACACGTGTCACGTCAGTGTACTGACCGACTGTCAGGCCCGTTGCGGCACGGGCCGTTCCGCCGCGCCGAACAGTTGTCCGACGGGGTGTCAGGCCGCGTCGCCCGCCTCGATCCGGGCGATGTCGACGACCGTGCCGGTGCTCTTCTTCGAGCGCCTCAAGCGGCCCTCGAGCCAGGAGGCGAAGGTGGTGAGGGTGAAGTTCACCGCGATGTAGATCAGCGCGATCACGACGAGGGACGCGATGGTGTTGCTGTAGTTCGCCGAGATCTGCCGGTTCATCGACATCAGCTCGGCGAAGCCCAGCACCGCGCCGCCCAGTGCGGTGTCCTTCAGGATCACCACGAGCTGGCTGACCAGCGCCGGCAGCATCGCCGTGACGGCCTGCGGGACCAGCACGTGGACCATGGTCTGGCCCTTGCGCATGCCGATCGCCTTGGCCGCGTCGGTCTGGCCGGAGGGCAGCGAGAGCACACCCGCCCGGACGATCTCGGCGATGACGGCCGCGTTGTACAGGACCAGGCCCGTCACCACGGCGAAGAGCGGCCGGCTGTCCGAGGGGACGTCGGTGAACTGCACGTACAGCTGGTAGCCGAACAGCATCAGCATCAGCACCGGGATGGCGCGGAAGAGCTCCACGACGGTGCCGACCGGCACCCGCACCCAGGCGTGGTCGGACAGTCGGCCGATGCCGAGCAGGGCGCCCAGCGGGAGTGCGATCACCATGGCGATCGCGCCGGCCTTGAGGGTCTCCAGCAGGCCGGGGATCAGGAACGTCGTCCAGATCTCGCTGTCGGTGACGAACGGGCTCCACTTGTCGGCTTCGAGCTGTCCCTTCTCCGACATCAGGCCCAGCGCCCACCACAGGGCGAGCCCGAAGAGCACGAGGAAGATGGCGGAATATATCCAGTTCCGGCCCTTGGCCTTGGGCCCCGGGGCGTCGTACAGCACGGAGGTCATCGCTTCACCGCCACTCGGTTGGCCACCCAGCCCAGCAGCAGGCCGGTGGGCAGGGTCAGCAGGACGAAGCCGAGAGCGAAGACCCCGAAGACGGCGAACAGCGCCTGCGCCTCGTTCTCGACCATTTCCTTCATCAGCAGGGCCGCTTCGGCCACGCCGATGGCCGCCGCCACCGTGGTGTTCTTGGTGAGTGCGATCAGTACGTTGGCGAGCGGTGCGATGACCGCCCGGAAGGCCTGGGGGAGCACGATCAGGGTGAGCACCTGGAAGAAGCTCAGCCCCAGTGCGCGGGCCGCTTCGGCCTGGCCGACCGGCACCGTGTTGATGCCCGAGCGCAGCGCCTCGCAGACGAAGGTGCCGGTGTAGGCGGTCAGTGCGAGGACCGCGAGCCGGAACCCGGTCTCCTTGAAGGTGCTGCCGCCCAGCGTGATGCCGAGCGTCTGGCTCAGGCCCAGCGAGGCCGCGATGATCAGCACGGTCAGCGGGGTGTTGCGGACCACGTTGACGTACGTGGTGCCGAAGCCCCGCAGCAGCGGGACCGGGCTGACCCGCATCCCCGCGAGGACGGTGCCCCAGATCAACGATCCGGCCGCCGAGTAAAGGGTGAGCTGAACCGTCACCCAGAAGGCTCCGAGCAGGTCGTACTGCCCGGAATCAAGAAAATCGAACACGATGCCCTGCGCTCTCCCCAGGATGGCCGGTGAGAGGCGCCGCCGCCCGTGACAGGCGGGCGGCGACGCCTCTCACCGATGAATCAGCTGCCTTCGGTGATCTGCGGGGCCGGCTCGCTCTTGTAGTTGGCCGGACCGAAGTTCTTCGTCACGGCCGCCTGCCAGGCGCCGTCCGCGACCATCTTCTTGAGCGCGGTGTTGACCTTGCCCTGGAGCTCGGTGTCGCCCTTCTTCAGGCCGATGCCGTAGTTCTCGTTGCTCAGGCTCAGCCCGACCAGCTTGAACTTGCCCTTGTTCTTCTCCTGCGCGGCGTAGCCGGCCAGGATCGAGTTGTCCGTGGTCAGGGCGTCAAGCTTCTTGTTCTCCAAGCCGGTCAGGCAGTCGGAGTAGCCACCCTGCTCCAGCAGGTCGGCCTCCGGGGCCAGCTTGGTCTTGACGTTCTGCGCCGAGGTGGAGCCGGTGACCGAGCAGAGCTTCTTCTTGTTCAGGTCCTCGGCCTTGGTGATGGACGAGTCGTCGGCCCGGACCAGCAGGTCCTGGTGCGCGAGGAAGTACGGGCCGGCGAAGGACACCTTCTCCTTGCGCTTGTCGTTGATCGAGTAGCTCGCGACGACCAGCTTCACGTCACCGTTGGCGATGAGGTTCTCGCGCTCGGAACTGATGGCCTGCTTGAACTCGATCTGGTCCGGCTGGTAGCCGAGCTCCTTGGCCACGTAGGTCGCCACGTCGACGTCGAAGCCCTCGAACTTGCCGTCGGGGGTCTTCAGGCCCACACCCGGCTGGTCGAACTTGATGCCGATGACGATCTTGTCTTTCTTGCCGCTCGCACCGCCGTCAGCGGAGGCCTTGTCGTCGCCGCCACACGCGGTCGCAGTCAGGGCAAGGGTGACGGCGATGGCCGCAGCCGCACCGGCCTTGAAGAGCTTCATGGTGAACTTCCCTCGGATGAGACGTTGTTGAACGACGAGCGACGTGTGCGACGCACCGCCGGCCGGACGGGCCGGCCCCACGGGCCGACCTGGTGATCCGTCACCGGATCACTATCACCACGACGGTCAGTGGTGCAGGATCTTCGACAGGAAGTCCTTGGCGCGGTCACTGCGCGGATTGCTGAAGAACTGCTCGGGCGTGGCCTCTTCGACGATCTTTCCGTCGGCCATGAACACGACGCGGTTGGCCGCGGAGCGGGCGAAGCCCATCTCGTGCGTGACGACCACCATGGTCATGCCCTCGGCGGCGAGCTGCTGCATGACTTCCAGCACCTCGTTGATCATCTCCGGGTCGAGCGCCGAGGTCGGCTCGTCGAACAGCATCACCTTCGGGTCCATCGCCAGCGCCCGGGCGATGGCCACGCGCTGCTGCTGGCCGCCGGAGAGCTGCGCCGGGTACTTGTCCGCCTGAGAGGCGACCCCGACCCGCTCCAGCAGGGACAGCGCCTTCGCGTGGGCGGCGGCCGAGTCCGTCTTGCGGACCTTGAGCTGGCCCAGCATCACGTTCTGCAGCACCGTCTTGTGCGCGAAGAGATTGAACGACTGGAAGACCATGCCGACATCGGCGCGCAGCCGGGCCAGCTCCTTGCCCTCGGCGGGCAGGGGCTTTCCGTCGAGCGTGATGCTGCCCGAGTCGATGGTCTCCAGACGGTTGATGGTCCGGCACAGCGTGGACTTGCCCGACCCCGAGGGGCCGATCACCACGACGACCTCACCGCGGGCAATGCTCAGATCGATGTCCTGAAGCACGTGCAGCGCGCCGAAGTGCTTGTTGACGTTGCTCAGTACGACCAGGCTGTCCGCGGCGCCGGCCGCGTCCTGCACGTCCTTGGTCACTGATACTCCGCTCATCGGCTTCTTGCTCCGTCCTCCTCGGTTGGGAGGACAGTAGTGACGCGGCCTGCACACCGTCATCACATCTGAGGGAATATTGAGGATAACGATCCGGCCTCGCCCGGATACGCTCCGTACGGATGGCCGATCTTCGACCCCCCTGCTCGTACCGGGTGCGTAACGGAAGACGCGCCGCGACGGAACCCGCTTGACGCGGGCCTCCCCATCGGCGTGGATGCAGGGTGGCCCCGAGACGGGGCAAGATCTTCACCTTCGGGAACAGGAAAGGAAAGGGGGACGCCATGAGACTGCTGCTCGTCGAGGATGACGACCACGTCGCCGCCGCCCTGTCCGCGATCCTGGCCCGCCACGGCTTCCAGGTGACCCACGCCCGCAGCGGCGAGGAGGCACTGCAGGCGCTGCTGCCCGCCGGCGCCGCGCCCCACGCCTCTCCCTACGGGGTGATCCTGCTCGACCTAGGACTGCCCGACCAGGACGGTTACGAGGTCTGCGGCAAGATCCGCAAGCGCACCGCCACACCCGTCATCATGGTGACCGCGCGGGCCGACGTACGCTCCCGCATCCACGGCCTGAACATGGGCGCCGACGACTACGTGGTCAAGCCGTACGACACCGGCGAACTCCTCGCCCGCATCCACGCCGTCGCCCGTCGTACCGGAGCCTCCGAGGAAGCCGCCGCCACCGGGACCGGCGCGCCGTCCGTGGTCCGCCTCGGCCCCGTCAGCATCGAGCTGGCCACCCGCCGGGTCACCGTCGACGGCTCCGACGTGCCGCTCACCCGCAAGGAGTTCGACCTGCTGGCCCTGCTCGCGCAGCGCCCCGGCGTCGTCTTCCGCCGCGAACAGATCATCAGCGAGGTGTGGCGCACCAGCTGGGAGGGCACCGGCCGGACCCTGGAAGTCCACGTCGCCTCGCTGCGGTCCAAACTGCGCATGCCCGCCCTCATCGAGACCGTCCGCGGGGTGGGCTACCGGCTCGTCACCCCGGTCGCCCCCTAGCGGGGCCCCGCCGTGCGCGCCCGGCTGCTCCCGCTGCTCGTCATCCTGATGGCGGGCACGCTGCTCGCGCTCGGCTTCCCGCTCGCCGTCAGCCTGGCCGCCGGACAGCAGCAGCGCGTGGTGGTCGACCGGATCGACGACAGCGCCCGCTTCGCCGCCCTCGCGCAGTTCGTCATCGACGCCGAGGGCTCCAACGCCACCGGCGCGGACGAGCGCCGCGAGACCCTCGGGCTCGAACTCGCCCGCTACCAGCAGCTGTACGGAATCCGCGTCGGAATCTTCCTGCGCGACGACAACGCCATGGTCCGCGCCCCCGGCTGGTGGGAGCTGCCGGAATCGGGAGAGGGCCGCCGCGCCTTCGAGGAAGCCCTCGCCGGCCGGCGCAGCCACGACCCCGGCCAGGTGTGGCCCTGGCAGACCCACGGCAAGCTCCTCGTCGCCTCCCCGGTCGTCCTGGACGGGGACGTCGTCGCCGTCGTCGCCACCGAATCGCCCACCGGGCAGATGCGCGCCCGGATCCTGCGGGGCTGGCTGCTCATCATCGGCGGCCTCGCCGGCGCCATGCTCGTCGCCTTCGGCGCCGCGCTGCGGCTCACCAGCTGGGTGCTCAAGCCCGTCCAGACCCTGGACGCGGCCGCTCACGGCATCGCCACCGGGCGGATGAACTCCCGGGTCGCGGCCGCCGGCGGCCCGCCGGAACTCCAGCGCCTGGCCCACTCGTTCAACGAGATGGCCGACAACGTCGAAGAGGTACTGGAGCAGCAGCGGGCGTTCGTCGCGGACGCCTCCCACCAGCTGCGCAACCCGCTCGCCGCGCTGCTCCTGCGGATCGAGCTCCTCGCCCTCGAACTGCCCGAGGGGAACGAGGAGATCGCCTCCGTGCGCACCGAGGGCAAGCGCCTGACCCGGGTCCTGGACGACCTGCTGGACCTGGCGCTGGCCGAGCACGCCTCCGCCGAGATCACCCTGACCGACATCGGGGGCCTGACGGCCGAGCGGGTCGCCGCCTGGCGCCCCTACGCCGAGGAGAAGGGCGTCCGGCTCACGGGCACGGGCCGGGCCGCCGCCACCGGCTGGGCCGACCCCATCGCGCTGTCCAGCGCGCTCGACGCCGTCATCGACAACGCCCTCAAGTTCACGCCTGAGGGTGAGGAGGTCGAGGTTTCGGTCTCCGTGGAAGGGCGCACCGTACGGGTCGTCGTCGCCGACCGGGGGCCCGGCCTCACCGAGGAGGAGCTCCTGCGGATCGGCGACCGCTTCTGGCGCAGCGGCCGCCACCAGAACGTGAAGGGCTCCGGACTCGGCCTCTCCATCTCCCGCGCGCTGCTCGCCGCGGGCGGCGGGTCGCTCTCCTACGAGGCGAACCCGCCGCACGGGCTGCGCGTGACGGTGACCGTGCCGCGGACGGACCCGCACGCACCCTGACCACCGGGGGCCCGGCAGTTACGGGGCTTCGGTCCAGGTGAGCGTCGTACGGGCCGGCCCGGAGACGGCGTAGACCTCGTCCACCGCCCGGACCTCGAAGGCGGCCGCCCGCTCCCGGCCCGCGCGGGTGACCGCCGGGAGGAAGAGGGCCGTGCCGCAGGTGCCGGCCAGGAATCGGCGGGTGCCGTCGGGGAGGACGCGCGCCACTTCGTAGTGCCGGACCGGCCCGGCCGCCCGGCGCCAGGACAGCCGCAGTGCCGCCCGGCCTGCCTGCTGGGCCGAGGCGTCCACGGTCAGCGTGCTCGGGGCACCCGGCCGCCGCTGGGCGGACGCGTCGCGTACCGTCACGGCTCCGAGCCGCCACACCACCGGTTTCGTACCGCGCCCGGTGATCCGTACGGCAAGGCCGTGGGCGGTCTCGCCCGCCAGGGCCGACAGCGGGACCCGGGTCGTGCGCCAGCCCCGTCCGGCGCCGGGGGGCTCGGCCCTCAGCCAGGTGTACGGCACCGGATCGCCCGCGGCGGCCGGCTCGCGCGTGGCCACGCCGACCTCGACCGCGACCGGACCCGACTCGGCCCTGTGGACCAGTTCCAGCACCGTGGAGCGGGTGAGCGGCAGCCGGGTGGAGTGCAGCCCCACGGTGGCCGGGGCGGTGAGGCGGCCCGAGACGAGCAGGCTGGAGCCGCCGCGCCAGGCGGCCGCGAAGTCCAGGGTCACCTCGGGGCGTTCACCGGCGGTGTCCACGGCCCAGCGCCGGCCCGGCAGCCGGTCCTGGAGGCCCAGGTGGTTCCACGGGGCGTCGCCGACGACCCTGCCCTGCTCGTACCAGCGCTCGCCGTGCCCGGTGTTGAAGGAGCAGGCGAAGGGGAGCGCCGTCACGGTGGAGCGGTCGGCGACCGCGGTGGCGGGCGCGCGCCAGCCGGATTCGGGCGCCAGGCGGGCCGGGTCCAGGGACTCGCCCGTCCAGAACCGGTCGTCGGCCCGGTGGAAGGCGCCGGGAGAGCGGTCGGTGAGGTGGTTGCGGGTCCACTCGGGGCGGTAGAAGCCGTAGCTGACGACGTGGTCGCGATCGCCGCCCGCGTCGCGCGGAATGATCGCGTCCCAGTCGACGCGCGAATCCCAGCCGTTGGACTCGGTGTCCACGGCCGCCCACAGCTCGTACCGGGAGCGGCCCAGCCGGTCCGCGAGGGCGCCCGAGGCGGCGAGCGTCTGCGGGGTCCAGCGGAAGTCCACGAACATCGTGTCCGCGACCGCGCCCCGGCGGTCCTCGAAGAACTCCTGGTTGAGCTCGTTGAGCGCGCCCTGCCAGCCCACCCGGCCGGTGGAGTTCATCGCGTCGTACCAGGTGATCCGCAGTCCGTGCGGCTCGCCCGCGGCGCGCAGGGCCCGTAGGAACTCCCGCATGCGGGCGGCGAGTTCGCTGTCCCCGCCCCCGGTCTCGGCGTTGACGAACCAGCCGTCGAAGCCGTACGCGGTCGCCACCCGGACCAGCTTCTCGGCGATCGGGAAACGGCCGAGCGCGTCGCGCCGGACCAGGTCCCGGGTCCACTGGAGGTCGCCGCCGTAGGGCACGGGCGGCAGGAACACGTTGCCCAGCACCCGTACGCCGTTGCGGTGCGCGGCGTCGACCACGGGCGCGTTCGGGGCGAGCACGATGCCCTCGCCGGCGGAGCCGCCCCAGAACACCAGCTCGTCGATGTACGCCCAGTGGCCGAGGGCGTAGTAGTCGGCGGTCGGGGAGCCCTGCGCCGGGTTCCCGGCGGTCGGCCCGAACGAGACGAGCGAGGCGATCCGGGCCTGTCCGCCGCGGGCGGTCGCGTTCGGCGCCACCGGCGTGAACCGCTCGGCGAGCGGCACCGTCGCGGTGTTGTGGGCGAGGTCCGGATCGGACTCGGCGCTCCACTGCCCGAGCGAGCGCCAGGTGATCCCCGGGCCGGGAGCGCCCGCGGGCAGCGAGTCCGGGAACCAGTAGGAGGCGTACGGGGCCAGGTCGGCCGGGGCCGCTCGCGGCGCGGGGGCGGCCGCCGAGGCGTGCGGCGTGAGCGCGGGCGCGCCCAGCAGGGCGGCGGCCCCGGCGCCCGCGGCCAGCACGGTGCGACGGGTCGGACGCGCGGGGGCCGGAGGTATGGGCGTAGGCCGTGGGGGCGTCGGCTGTAAGGGCGTCCGCTGTAAGGGCGTCGGGTGTGCGAAGGGGGACGTGCGAGGGTCGACGCCGTTGTCGGTCTCGGACATGCGGGCTCCTGAGTCGGGAGGGGGACGGGGACGAAGACGCCCGACGCGAAGGGTCAGATCACGTCGGGCACGCGCAGCACCTCGGTGATGCCGCGCGCGGACAGGTGCGCCGGGTCCTGCGCCAGCTCGGCCAGCACCACCGCCGGCCGGACCCCGGCCGCGGTGAGCGCCGCCCACGCCTCGAAGAACGCCCCGCCCGGCGCGCACACCGAGCGCTTCGGCGCGGCCTCGGCGCCGCCCACGTCCACGGCCAGCGCGGTGGACCGTACGGCCGGGCGGTGCTCCCGGCCCCGCCACTGCTCGGCGATCCGGGCGATGGCCTCGCCGGCGGGCTTCGGCGCGCGGTCGTTGGTGAGCAACCCGAGGCCGTACTCCAGCTCCGGGAAGTCCGCCAGCTCCCGGGACACGTCGTGCGAGCACCACCAGGTCACGCCCCACAGGTCCGGGCAGTCCAGCGCGTTCGCCACCGTGGCCTCGGTGAACCCGGCCGCCTGCTCCGGGCGGATCAGCGGCGCCGGCGCGCCCACCTCCTGGAGCCACACCGGGCGGTGTGCGTCGCGGGCCCAGGCCTTGGACAGCTCGACCAGGTACGCGGCGTGGTGCTCGGTCGCCGTCCCGGCCGGTCCGTGGCGCTGGGCGGTGCCGTTGAACACCCAGGAGTGCACGGCGGTGGCCGCGCCGAGCCGGGCCGCCTGGGCCACGGTGAACGGGTGGCCGTCCTGGTACCAGGCGGCGTCGTACTCGGCGTGTACGTGGAACCGCCCGGGCGCGCCCGCCTCGCAGGCGGCGAGCATCCGCTCCAGCCAGTGGCCCGCCTGCTCCCGGGTGATGCGGTCGGGGGCGGGGTGCGGGTCGTCGGAGAACTGGTTGACCTCGTTGCCGACCGTCATGCCCAGGAAGTTGGGCCGGTCGGCGAGGGCGGCGGCCAGCGTGCGCAGGTACTCCTCCTGCCCGGCCATGACGTCCGGGTCGCTGAAGATGTTGCGCCGGTGCCAGGTCCCGGTCCACGCGGGCAGGAAGTCGAAGCTAGACAAGTGCCCTTGCAGCCCGTCGACGTTGACGTCCAGGCCGCGTTCGGCGGCCGCGTCGGCGAGCGCGACGAGCTGCTCGACGGCCCGTGGCCGGATCAGCGTCCGGTTCGGCTGGAACACCGGCCACAGCGGGAACACCCGGACGTGGTCGAGGCCGAGCGCCGCGATCGAGTCGAGATCGGCCCTGACCTCGTCGAGGTCGAAGTCCAGCCAGTGGTGGAACCAGCCCCGGGTCGGGGTGTAATTCGCGCCGAAGCGGAGGGTTCGTGGGGCGTGGTGCATGAAAGGTCCTGGAGTTCAGGGGAATTCGCCGGATGCGCATAACCTGCCCCGCCGGATGAAGGAAGTCAACAGGGCCTCAACAGGGTTGCTAATGCGCTTCAGTCCCGTTGACAGAAGGGTTGTCACTGCCGAAACTGATCCAGCTAATACGGTTTAGCCCTGGGCGTCACACAAGGAAGTGTGCGGAAATGGACAGCGGTATTTCGGTCCACCGGCAAGGACGTGACGTACGCCGATGTGAAGCAGGCGCACCGGGCCGCCGAGAACCTCCTGGAGCAGGCCGGGCCCTTCGCCGCACTCGCCTGCGCCGAAGGACGGCCGCCGGGGGACCACTGGATGGTGGTCAAGGCGGTGTGTCAGGGCAGGATCGCGTACGGTCCGGCCATCGCAGTTCGCATCACCGGAGGCTGAGGCAGGCCATGGCCCGCAGACCCACCATCAAGGACATCGCCCGCCAGGCCGGGGTGTCGCAGAGCGCCGTCTCCTTCGCGCTCAACGGCCGCCCGGGCGTGTCCCAGGACACCCGCGCCCGGATCCGCCGGGTCGCCGAGGAGCTCGGCTGGCAGCCCAACAGCGCCGCCCGCGCCCTGTCCGGCGAACGGTCCGGCGCCCTCGGGCTGGTCCTCGCCAGGCCCGCGCACACCCTCGGCGTCGAGTCCTTCTTCCTCCAGCTCGTCTCGGGCATCCAGGAGGTCCTCGCCGCCGAACGCATCGCCCTGCTCTTCCAGGTCGCCCCGGACCTCGACGCCGAATGCGCGGTCTACCGCCGCTGGTGGGCCGAACGACGCGTGGACGGTGTCCTCGTCGTGGACCCGCGTACGGACGACCCGCGCCCGGCCCTCCTCGAACAGCTGGGCCTGCCCGCCGTCACCGTGGGCCAGAGCGATCCGCCCTCCGCCCTGACCTCGGTCTGGGCGGACGACGCCGGCGCCATGGCCCAGGTCCTGGACCACCTGTACGGGCTCGGCCACCGCCGCATCGCCCACGTCGCCGGATTGCCGGGCCTCGCCCACACCGCCCGGCGGATCGCCTCGCTGCGCACCGAGGCGCAGCGGCGCGGGCTCGGCCCGGACCGGGTCCGCTCGGTGCCCACCGACTACTCCGACGCCGAGGGCGCGGCGGCCACCCGGCGGATCCTCGCCGAACCGCGGCCGCCGACCGCGCTGGTCTACGACAACGACGTGATGGCGGTGGCCGGCATCGCCGTCGCCGCCGAGCTGGGCATCCCGGTGCCGGCGCGGCTGTCCATCGTGGCCTGGGACGACTCCGCGCTCTGCCGGGTCACCCACCCCCGGCTCACCGCCCTCGTCCGCGACACCGCGGGCTTCGGGCGCCTCGCCGCCGAGGAACTCCTCACGGCCCTGGCAGGCGGCCCGCCGCGCTCCCGCGAGAGCGAGCGGCCCCGCCTGGAGCCCCGGGAGAGTACGGCCCCGCCGCCGGCCGCATACTGATCCGTACCCTTCCTGGAGCCGCCACCGTGACCCCTCCCGTCCCCACCTCCGCCTTCCGCGCGCCCCGCGCCGCCGCCCGGGCCGCGGCAGGCCCGACCGTGGCGATCGACATCGGCGGCACGAAGGTCGCCGGTGCGCTGGTGCACCCCGACGGCACGATGACGGGCACCACCCGCCGCCCGACCCCGCGCGGCGCGGACGGCGACACCGTCTTCGCCGCCGTCGCCGAGGTCGTCGCGGAGCTCGCGGAGGACCCCCTGTGGTCCTCCGCGGTGCGCTGCGGCATCGGCAGCGCGGGCCCGGTGGACACCTCGCGGGGCACCGTGAGTCCGGTGAACATCGGGGCCTGGCGCGAGTTCCCCGTACAGGCCCGCGTCGAGGCGGAGCTGGCCCGCCACGGGGCCGGGCTCCCGACGGTCCTGGCAGGCGACGGCGTCGCGATGACCGCGGCCGAGCACTGGCTGGGAGCGGCCCGGGGCCACGCCAACGCGCTGTGCATGGTGGTCTCCACCGGCGTGGGCGGCGGGCTGATCCTGAACAACCAGCTCCACCCCGGCCCCACCGGCAACGCGGGCCACATCGGCCACATCAGCGTCGCCTTCGACGGGGAGCCGTGCGCCTGCGGCGGCCGCGGCTGCGTGGAATCCATCGCCTCCGGCACCGCCATCGCCCGCTGGGCCCTCGCCCAGGGCTGGACCGGCCCCGACCCCACGGCGGCGGGCGTCGCCGCCTCCGCCGCGGCGGGCGACCCGGTCGCGCTGGCCGCCTTCGACCGCGCCGGCCGCGCGCTGGCCGCCGCCATCGCGGGCACCGCCACCCTCGTGGAGAGTGACATCGCTGTCATCGGCGGCGGGGTCGCCGCCAGCGGAGACACCCTCTTCGAACCGATCCGGCGGCACCTGGCCTCGTACGCGACCCTGTCCTTCGTCCAGGACCTCCAGGTGGTCCCGGCGACCCTGGGCACCCACGCCGGCCTGATCGGCGCGGCCGCGGCCGCCCTGATGCTGCTGCCCGCCGAGCCCGCCGCTACGGCTTGACCGAGCGGTAGTACCGCATCGCGCCCTCGTGCAGATCCAGCGGATCGGTGTAGATCGCCGTCCGCAGGTCTACCAGCTGCGCCGCGTGCACCTCGTGCCCGATCCGGTCGCGGCTGAGGATCACGGTGCGGGTGAACTGCTCCGTCAGCCTGGCGCCCGTGTCCTCCCGGGTCACCAACAGGTTCGGCACGGCCAGCGTGGCCACCGACGAGGTGTTGCGGGCCCGCGTGTACGCGTCCTGCGGCATCACCGCCGCCCGGTAGTACCGCGCCGGGCTGCCACTGCCCTGGAGTTGCTCCACCAGGTCGCCGAGCTGGACGAGCCGGATGTCGAACCGCTCCGACAGCTCCCGCACCGCGTTGGTCGGCAGGCCCCCGGACCAGAAGAACGCGTCGATCCGGCCCGCCTGCAGCTCCGTCGGCATGGTGTCGATGCCGATGGACACCGGGGTGATGTCCCGCTGCGGATCCAGCTTCGCCGCCGTCAGCAGCCGATTCGAGATCAGCCGCACCCCGGAACCGTCCTGCCCGACCGCCACCCGCTTGCCGCGCAGGTCCCGGGCCGACTGCACCGGCGACCCGGCGGCCACCACCAGCTGCACGTAGTCGTCGTACAGCCGTGCGCAGCCGCGCAGCCGCTCCGCGCCGGGCTTCCCGTCCTGCTGGTACTTGGCGACCGCGTCCGCCGTCGCCACCGTGAAGTCCGCCTCGCCGTCGGCCACCCGCTGGAGGTTCTGCTGGGAGCCCTCGCTGGTCTCCAGCCGGACGTCCACCTCCGGCATGTCCCGCGCGAGCTCGGACCGCAGCAGCTGCCCGTAGCGGTGGTACACGCCCGTGCTGACGCCGGTGCTGAACACCAGCTCGCCCTTCAGATCCGGCTCCCCGAAGGGTTTGAGCCACCACAGCAGCGCCCCGAGCACGACGAGTACGGCCACCAGGGCCCGCAGGGCACGGCGCCTGCTGATCCGGGGCGGTACGAGAGGCATGGCCGCGATCCTGCCACCCGCCCGCCGTCCTGTCACGGCTGCCGGGGGACGACCGCGCAGTCGGCCGCGCGGGCGGCCCGGGACCAAGCCTTACCCTTGTCGGGTGAGTGTCGAGGGCGAGGCTGCTGTTTTGAAGACGTACGAGGTGCGCACCTACGGGTGCCAGATGAACGTGCACGACTCCGAGCGACTGTCCGGTCTGCTGGAGGGCGCGGGGTACGTCCGCGCCCCCGAGGGCTCGGACGGCGACGCCGACGTCGTCGTGTTCAACACCTGCGCCGTGCGGGAGAACGCCGACAACAAGCTGTACGGGAACCTCGGCCGGCTCGCTCCGATGAAGACGAAGCGCCCCGGCATGCAGATCGCCGTCGGCGGCTGCCTCGCCCAGAAGGACCGCGAGACCATCGTCAAGCGGGCCCCCTGGGTCGACGTCGTCTTCGGCACGCACAACATCGGCAAGCTGCCCGTCCTTCTGGAGCGCGCCCGCATCCAGGAAGAGGCTCAGATCGAGATCGCCGAGTCGCTGGAGGCCTTCCCCTCCACGCTGCCGACCCGGCGCGAGTCCGCCTACGCCGCCTGGGTCTCGATCTCCGTCGGCTGCAACAACACCTGCACCTTCTGCATCGTCCCGGCCCTGCGCGGCAAGGAGGAGGACCGCCGCCCCGGCGACATCCTCGCCGAGGTCGAGGCCCTGGTCGCCGAGGGCGTCTCGGAGATCACCCTGCTCGGCCAGAACGTCAACGCCTACGGCTCCGACCTGGGCGACCGCGAGGCCTTCAGCAAGCTGCTGCGCGCCTGCGGCGCCATCGAGGGCCTGGAGCGGGTCCGCTTCACCTCCCCGCACCCGCGCGACTTCACGGACGACGTGATCGCCGCGATGGCCGAGACCCCGAACGTCATGCCGCAGCTGCACATGCCGCTCCAGTCCGGCTCGGACACCGTCCTGCGGGCGATGCGCCGCTCGTACCGCCAGGAGCGCTTCCTCGGCATCATCGAGAAGGTCCGCGCCTCGATCCCGCACGCGGCGATCTCCACCGACATCATCGTGGGCTTCCCCGGCGAGACCGAGGAGGACTTCCAGCAGACCATGCACACCGTCCGCGAGGCCCGCTTCGCGAACGCCTTCACCTTCCAGTACTCCAAGCGCCCCGGCACGCCCGCCGCGGACATGGAGGGGCAGATCCCCAAGGAAGTCGTCCAGGACCGCTACATGCGCCTGGTCGCCCTCCAGGAGGAGATCTCCTGGGAGGAGAACAAGAAGCAGGTCGGCCGGACCCTGGAGGTCATGGTCGCGGAGGGCGAGGGCCGCAAGGACGGCGCCACCCACCGCCTCTCCGGCCGCGCCCCCGACAACCGCCTGGTGCACTTCACCAAGCCGGACGCGGAGGTCCGTCCGGGTGACGTGGTGACCGTGGAGATCACCTACGCGGCCCCGCACCACCTGCTGGCCGAGGGACCCGCCCCGAAGGTACGCCGCACCCGTGCGGGCGACGCCTGGGACAAGCGCAACGCCGCCCCGGCCCAGCCGGCGGGCGTCCTGCTCGGCATCCCCACCCTGGGCGTGCCCGCGCCGCTGCCCGTCGCCACCTCGGGCTGCGCGATCGACTGACCCCCGGGGGACGGCGGCGGCTAGGCTGCGGATCATGCTCGTAGCCGCCGCCGTCTGTCCCGCCCCGCCGATGCTCGTGCCCGAGGTCGCCGCGGGGGCCGCCGCCGAACTCGGGGCCGCCCGCACCGCATGCTCCGACGCGCTTGCCGTGCTGGCCGCCTCACGGCCCGATCTGCTCGTGGTCGTCGGAGCCGCCGATCCGGAGCACCGCGGCTCCTACCCCCAGGGAGCGCGGGGCAACTTCCACGGCTTCGGGGTCGGGGCCGACGTACAACTGGGGCAGGGGGAGGAGGGGCCGCGCCTGCTGCCCCCCTCGCTGGCCGTGGGCGCCTGGCTGCTCGGCCGCGCGGGCTGGGGCGCCGCGCCCGTGGAGGGGCTCGGGGTCGAGGACGCGCTGGAGACCGCCCGGTGCCTGGACGCCGGCCGGGAGCTCGCCGCCCGCGACGACCGGGTCGCCCTCCTCGTCATGGGCGACGGCAGCGCCTGCCGCACCCTGAAGGCCCCCGGCTACCTCGACGAGCGCGCCGCCGCCTTCGACGCGGCTGCCGGGCGGGCGCTGGGCGCCGCCGACGTGCCCGCGCTCACCGCCCTGGACCCCGGGCTGGCGTCCGAGCTCATGGCCGCCGGGCGGGCCCCCTGGCAGGTCCTCGCGGGCGCCGCGGAGGGCGCCGGGCTGGCGGGGCGGCTGCTGTTCGAGGACGCCCCGTACGGGGTGGGGTACTTCGTGGCGGCCTGGTCCTGAGCCGACGGAAAGGGGCGCGGGACCGTGTGGTCC
>NZ_JBHWVJ010000050.1:0-54100 GCF_042736725.1 Streptomyces sp. NPDC060028
GACCCCGGGCGGAGCCCGGGGTCCGGGGCGGCCTGTCCGGCGGCTCAGCGGACCGGGTGGCCCGCCTCGCGCAGAACGTCCTTGACCTCGGAGATCCGCAGGTCGCCGAAGTGGAACACAGACGCCGCGAGCACCGCGTCGGCGCCCGCCGCGATCGCCGGCGGGAAGTGCGCGAGCTCGCCCGCGCCGCCCGAGGCGATCACCGGGACCGTGACGTGCTTGCGCACCGCCGCGATCATCTCGGTGTCGTACCCGCTCTTGGTGCCGTCCGCGTCCATCGAGTTCAGCAGGATTTCCCCGGCGCCCAGTTCGGCCGCCCGGTGCGCCCATTCGACGGCGTCGATGCCGGTGCCCTGGCGGCCGCCGTGCGTGGTGACCTCGAAGGTGCCGGCGGGGGTGCGGCGGGCGTCCACGGACAGCACCAGCACCTGTCGGCCGAAGCGCTCGGCGATCTCCTGGATCAGCTCGGGACGGGCGATGGCGGCGGTGTTCACGCCGACCTTGTCCGCGCCCGCCCTCAGCAGCTTGTTCACGTCGTCCGCGGTGCGGACCCCGCCGCCGACGGTCAGCGGGATGAAGACCTGCTCGGCGGTGCGGCGCACCACGTCGTAGGTGGTCTCGCGGTTCCCGGAGGACGCGGTGATGTCGAGGAAGGTCAGCTCGTCGGCGCCCTCGGCGTCGTAGAGCTTGGCCATCTCCACCGGGTCGCCCGCGTCGCGCAGGTTCTGGAAGTTGACGCCCTTGACGACCCGGCCGTTGTCCACGTCCAGGCAGGGGATCACCCGTACCGCGAGGGTCATGAGGAAACCTGCTTGTACGCCTCGACCTCGACCTCGACGACCATGCCGGGGTCGACGAACCCGGAGACGATGATCATGGAGGCGGCGGGCCGGATCTCGTCGAAGAGCGTCTTGTGGGCGCGGCCGACCTCGTCCACGTCCCGGGCGTGCGTGAGGTACATCCGGGTGCGGACCACGTGCTCGGGGCCGAGGCCCGCCTGCGCCAGGGCCTTGAAGGCGGCGTCGAAGGCGCCCACGGCCTGGTCGTACGGGCCGTTGGCGTCGGCCGCGGTGCAGCCGGAGACCAGGACGAGGCCGTTCGGGAGCTGGACGGCGCGGGAGTAGCCGATGACGTCCTCGTAGGCGCCGCCGGAGGAGATGCGGCGTACCTCGGGAGTGCTGCTCATGCGGAGACCACCTTCAGGGCTTCTTCCAGGGTGAACGCCTTGGCGTACAGGGCCTTGCCGACGATGGCGCCCTCGACGCCCAGCGGCACCAGCTCGGACAGGGCCCGCAGGTCGTCCAGGGAGGAGACGCCCCCGGAGGCGACGACCGGCCGGTCGGTGGCGGCACAGACGCCCCGCAGCAGCTCCAGGTTGGGGCCGGTCAGCGTGCCGTCCTTGCCGATGTCGGTGACGACGTACCGGGCGCAGCCCTCGGAGTCCAGGCGCGCGAGGGTCTCGTAGAGGTCCCCGCCCTCGCTGGTCCAGCCGCGGCCCTTGAGGGTGGTGCCGCGGACGTCGAGACCGATCGCGATCCTGTCGCCGTGTTCGGCGATGGCCTTGGCGGCCCACTCGGGGGTCTCCAGGGCGGCGGTGCCGAGGTTGACGCGGGTGCAGCCGGTGGCGAGGGCGGCGGCGAGCGAGGCGTCGTCGCGGATGCCGCCGGACAGCTCGACCTTGATGTCCATGGCGCCGGTGATCTCGGCGACGAGCGCGCGGTTGTCCCCGGTGCCGAAGGCGGCGTCCAGGTCGACCAGGTGCAGCCATTCGGCGCCGGCGGCCTGCCAGGCGAGGGCCGCCTCCAGCGGGGAGCCGTAGGAGGTCTCGCTGCCGGAGACACCGTGCACGAGGCGTACGGCCTGGCCGTCGCGGACGTCGACCGCGGGGAGCAGTTCAAGCTTGGCTGTGGGCACAGTCATCACAGGGTCTCGATCCAGTTGGTGAGGAGCTGGGCTCCGGCGTCGCCCGACTTCTCGGGGTGGAACTGGGTGGCCCACAGGGCCCCGTTCTCCACCGCCGCGACGAAGGGTTCGCCGTGGGTGGCCCAGGTGACCTTGGGGGCGCGGATCAGCGGGTTGGTGACTTCCAGGGACCACTGGTGCGCCGCGTAGGAGTGCACGAAGTAGAACCGGGCGTCGGCGTCGAGGCCGGCGAAGGCCTGGCTGTCGGCCGGGGCGTCGACGGTGTTCCAGCCCATGTGGGGGACGACCGGGGCCTTGAGCGGGCCGACCGTGCCGGGCCACTCGTCGAGGCCCTCGGTCTCGACGCCGTGCTCGATGCCGCGTTCGAAGAGGATCTGCATGCCGACGCAGATGCCCATGACCGGGCGGCCGCCGGAGAGCCGACGGCCGATGATCCAGTCGCCGCGGACGGACCGCAGGCCCTGCATGCAGGCGGAGAAGGCGCCGACGCCGGGGACGAGGAGTCCGTCGGCGTCCATGGCCTTGTCGTAGTCGCGGGTGATCTCCACGTCCGCGCCGGCGCGCGCGAGGGCGCGCTCGGCGGAGCGGACGTTGCCGAAGCCGTAGTCGAAGACGACGACCTTCTTGGTGGGGGCGGCAGCGCTCATTCCCAGATTCCTTGGATCCGCAGGACTCCGGCGACGAGACACATCACGGAGGCGATGGCGAGCAGGATGACGACCGACTTGGGCATCTTCTGCTTCTGGAAGGAGTAGACGCCGCCGGCCAGGAAGAGGCCGACGACGATCAGGACGGTGTTGAGGCCGTTCACGGCTAGAGGGCGCCCTTCGTGGAGGGCAGGATGCCGGCCGCGCGCGGGTCGAACTCGGCGGCGTAGCGCAGGGCCCGCGCGAGGGCCTTGAACTGGCACTCGACGATGTGGTGGGCGTTGCGGCCGTACGGGACGTGGATGTGCAGCGCGATCTGGGCCTGCGCGACGAAGGACTCGAAGATGTGCCGGGTCATCGTCGTGTCGTACGAGCCGATCATCGGCGCCATGTTCTCGGGCTCGGTGTGCACGAGGTACGGGCGGCCGGACAGGTCGACGGTCACCTGGGCGAGGGACTCGTCGAGCGGCACGGTGCAGTTGCCGAAGCGGTAGATGCCCACCTTGTCACCGAGGGCCTGCTTGAAGGCGGCGCCGAGCGCGAGCGCGGTGTCCTCGATGGTGTGGTGGCTGTCGATGTGCAGGTCGCCGTCGGTCTTGACCGTGAGGTCGAAGAGGCCGTGGCGGCCGAGCTGGTCGAGCATGTGGTCGTAGAAGCCCACGCCCGTCGAGACGTCGACCTTGCCGGTGCCGTCGAGGTTTATCTCGACGAGGACCGAGGTCTCCTTCGTGGTCCGTTCGACCCGTCCGATGCGGCTCATGCGTGCTGCTCCTTCTTCAGTGCGCGAACCGCTTCCAGGAACGCGTCGTTCTCGGCCGGGGTGCCCGCGGTGACCCGCAGCCGGCCCGGTACGCCGTTGTCCCGGACCAGGACGCCCCGGTCGAGGATCTTCTGCCAGGCGGTGTGGGAGTCCTCGAACGTCCCGAACTGGATGAAGTTCGCGTCGGACTCGGTGACCTCGTAGCCGAGTCCGCGCAGTTCGGCGACCAGGCGGTCCCGCTCGGCCTTGAGCTGCTCGACGTAGCCGAGCAGGGTGTCGGTGTGCTCCAGGGCCGCGAGTGCGGTCGCCTGGGTGACGGCCGACAGGTGGTACGGCAGGCGCACCAGCTGTACGGCGTCCACGACCGCGGGGTGCGCGGCCAGGTAGCCCAGGCGCAGTCCGGCGGCGCCGAAGGCCTTGGACATGGTCCGGGAGATCACCAGGTTCGGCCGGCCCTCGATGAGGGGCAGCAGCGACTCCCGGTGGCTGAACTCCACGTACGCCTCGTCGACGACCACCAGCGAGGGCTTGGCCGCCTGCGCGGCCTCGTAGAGCGCGAGGACGGTCTCGGCCCCGACGGCGGTGCCCGTGGGGTTGTTGGGCGAGGTGATGAAGACGACGTCGGGGGCGTGCTCGGCGATGGCCCGCTCCGCGGCCTCCACGTCGATGGTGAAGTCGTCCCGGCGCGGGCCGGAGATCCAGCCCGTCCCGGTACCGCGGGCGATCAGGGCGTGCATCGAGTACGAGGGCTCGAAGCCGATCGCGGTGCGGCCCGGACCGCCGAAGGTCTGGAGCAGCTGCTGGATGACCTCGTTGGAGCCGTTGGCGGCCCAGACGTTCTCCATGGCGACCGGGTGCTTGCCGGTACGGGTGAGGTAGGCGGCCAGCTCGGTGCGCAGCTCGACCGCGTCCCGGTCGGGGTAGCGGTTGAGGGTGCGGGCGGCGTCGGCGACGCGCTCGGCGATGCGGCGTACGAGCTCCTCGGGCAGCTCGTACGGGTTCTCGTTGGTGTTCAGCTGGACGGGCACGTCGAGCTGGGGGGCGCCGTACGGGGTCTTGCCGCGCAGCTCGTCCCGGATGGGGAGGTCGTCGATGCCGGTCATGACTGTGGAACCTTCCAGCCGAAGCGCGCCTTCAGGGCGGCGCCGTGCGCGGGCAGGTCCTCGGCCTCGGCGAGGGTCACCACGTGGTGGGTGACCTCGGCGAGGGCGTCGCGCGTGTAGTCGACGATGTGGATGCCGCGCAGGAAGGACTGCACGGACAGGCCCGAGGAGTGGCAGGCGCAGCCGCCGGTGGGCAGCACGTGGTTCGACCCGGCGCAGTAGTCGCCGAGCGAGACCGGGGCCCAGGGGCCGACGAAGATCGCGCCGGCGTTGCGCACCCGGGCGGCCCAGGCGGCCGCGTCGGCGGTCTGGACCTCCAGGTGCTCGGCACCGTACGCGTCGACGACCTTGAGGCCGTCCTCCAGGCTGTCGACCAGCACGATCGCGGACTGCCGGCCCGCGAGCGCCGGCTTGATCCGGTCCTCGACGTGCTTGGTGGCCGCGACCTGCGGCCCCAGCTCCTTCTCGACGGCGTCCGCGAGCTCCGCGGAGTCCGTGACGAGGACGGCCGCGGCCAGCGGGTCGTGCTCGGCCTGGCTGATCAGGTCGGCGGCGACGTGCACCGGGTCGGCCGTGGAGTCCGCGAGGACCGCGATCTCGGTCGGTCCGGCCTCGGTGTCGATGCCGATCCTGCCGGTGAAGTAGCGCTTGGCCGCGGCGACCCAGATGTTGCCGGGGCCGGTCACCATGTTGGCGGGCGGGCAGTCCTCGGTGCCGTACGCGAACATCGCGACGGCCTGGGCCCCGCCGACCGCGTACACCTCGTCGACGCCCAGCAGCGCGCACGCGGCGAGGATCGTGGGGTGCGGCAGGCCGCCGAACTCCTTCTGCGGCGGGGACGCGAGCGCGATCGACTCGACGCCCGCCTCCTGGGCCGGTACGACGTTCATGACGACGGAGGACGGGTACACCGAGCGGCCGCCCGGGGCGTACAGCCCCACGCGCTCCACCGGAACCCACTTCTCGGTCACCGTTCCGCCCGGAACCACCTGGGTGGTGTGCTCGGTGCGGCGCTGTTCGCGGTGCACGATCCGGGCGCGTCGGATCGACTCCTCCAGGGCGGCGCGGACGGCCGGGTCCAGCTCGTCGAGGGCGGTCTTGAGCGCCTCGGCCGGCACCCTGACCTGCTCCAGCTCCACCCCGTCGAACTTCCGCGCGTACTCGATCAGCGCCGCCGTGCCACGATGATGGACGTCCTCGCAGATGGGCCGCACCTTCTCCAGGGCGGCTTCCACGTCGAACTCGGCACGGGGCAGCAGATCGCGCAGGGCGCCGCCCTCGGGGAGGGCGTCACCGCGCAGGTCGATACGAGAGATCACCCCCCGATTCTCTCAGACCGCCTCACGCCACCGTTCGCCCGTATCACTGGTTGATACACGCCCCGGATGTCACTGGCGGCCGTTAGCGTTCATGTACACGCAGTCCGCGGGCAGCGGGTGCGAAGGGTTTGACCAGCGGAGGGGGACCGCCATGGCCGAAACGCGCGTGGGCGTGGAGCCGGTCGATCTGACCGGGCCGGAGCTCGGCATGTGGAGCGCGTACCGGACGGGCAGCGTCTGCGATCTCAGCGCCCGGGCCGCCGACCAGGACGATCCCCACAGCGACCGGGTGTGGGGCCCCGAGCGCAGCGTCCGCGCCCAGGTGGTGGCGCTGCTGCTGCTCCACGGCCCGCCGCCGGTCCCGGGCCGGGTCGCGTCGCTGAAGCTGCGCGGCGTACGCATCACCGGGCGGCTCGACCTCTCCGGCGGCACCGTCTCCCCGTACGTCGAGCTCCAGTCCTGCCGCTTCGACAGCGAGATCCAGCTCTCGGAGGCCCGCTTCGGCACGCTGCGGCTGATGAACTGCGCGATACCCCGGCTGGAGGCGGCGCGGCTGCACACCGAGGGCGATTTACACATGCCGCGGTGCCGGGTGGCCCGCGGCATCCGGCTGACCGACGCACAGATCGGCACCGACCTGCTGATCAGCCAGGCCGTGGTGCAGCGCGACAACAAGGGGCGGGCCATCGCCGCCGACGGCATGTCGGTCGCGCAGGACTTCCAGGGCGAGCTGCTGGAGACGTACGGCGAGGTGAGCCTGCGCGGCGCCAAGGTCGGCGTGTCGATGAACCTGCGCGGGGCGCGCCTGCGCAATCCGTACGGGCGCCGCGCGCTGAACGCACCGCAGCTGACGGTCGAGCGGACCCTCTACCTGACCTCGATCGCGCTCGGCTACACCCCGGGCGACTCCGGGTCCTCCACTCCCCCGTACGGGCTGGGCCAGACCCCGACGCGCGGGCAGCGGGCGCAGCGCTTCGAATGCCGGGGCGGGCTGCGCCTCGACGACGGCCGCTTCGGCGACGCGGTCGACTTCTACGGCGCGCGCTTCATCCTGGCCGAGGACCAGGAGGTCTCGCTGCGCCGGATCCAGACCCCGGAGCTGCGGTTCGTGGGCGAGCAGCCAGAGCACGGGCGGGTGGTGGTGTCCGGGGCGAAGGTGGTCAAGCTCGTCGACACCTCCACGAGCTGGCCGGGCCCGGGCCGGGTGTCGATGGAGGGCTTCGCCTACGAGAACCTCGTGCCCCGGGGTCACTTCCCGCTGTCGCGCCGCCTCGCCTGGGTCGAGGCGGCCACCCCCGAGTACTCCCCGGAGCCGTACGAGCGGCTCGCGGCGGTGCTGCGCGCCTCGGGGGAGGACGCGGACGCCCGCGAGGTGCTGCTGGCCAAGCAGCGCAGGCGGCGGGCGACCCTGCCGCCGGCGGTGAAGGCGTGGGGGTACCTCCAGGACTGGACGGTGGTCTACGGCTACCGCCCGGGCCGGGCCGCGCTGTGGATGGCCGTGCTGTGGGCGGCGGGCGCCCTGCTCTTCTCCTGGCACGGGGAGCCGCCGGCGATCAAGGCGGACGAGCACCCGCAGTGGGATCCCGCCCTGTACGCCCTGGACCTGCTGCTGCCGGTCATCGATCTCGGCCAGCAGGACCAGTGGAAGCTGCAGGGCGGCTGGCAGTGGGGAGCCGCCGCCCTCGTCATCCTGGGGTGGATCCTGGCCACGACGGTGGCGGCGGGAGCGTCCCGGCTGCTGCGGCGGGGGTGACGGGCAGGAGAGACGGTGCCGGGCCGGGGCCACTACCCTGTGCGTCGTGACCACCGTTCGCCTGCCCCTCTTCCCGCTGAACTCGGTGCTGTTCCCGGGACTCGTCCTCCCGCTGAACATCTTCGAGGAGCGTTATCGCGCCATGATGCGCGAGCTGCTGAAGACGGGCGAGGACGAGCCGCGCCGTTTCGCGGTCGTCGCCATCCGCGACGGCCGCGAGGTCGCCCCGACCGCCCCGGGCCTGCCGGACCCGACCGCCCTGCCCGAGCGCGGCCCGGCCGCCGGTTTCGGCGCCGACCCGATCCAGGCCTTCCACCGCGTGGGCTGCATCGCGGACGCGGCGACCATCCGGGAGCGGGAGGACGGCAGCTTCGAGGTCCTGGCGACGGGCACGACGCGGGTGCGGCTGCTGTCGGTGGACTCCTCGGGCCCGTACCTGACGGCGGAGCTGGAGGAACTCCCGGAGGACTCCGGCGACGGAGCGGGGGCGCTGGCCGAGGGGGTGCTGCGGGCCTTCCGCAACTACCAGAAGCGGCTGGCCGGAGCCCGCGAACGCTCCCTGACGGGGGCGGAACTGCCCGACGAGCCGTCGGTGGTCTCCTACCTGGTGGCCGCGGCGGCGGTGCTGGACATCCCGGCGAAGCAGCGCCTGCTCCAGGCCCCGGACACCGCGACCCGCCTGGCGGAGGAGCTGGGGCTCCTGCGCACCGAGACGGCGGTGATCCGCCACCTCCCCTCGCTGCCGGCGGTGGACCTGACGCGCAACCCGACGAGCCCGAACTGACGGCGGATCCGAACTGATGGCGAAGAAGAAGCCGGCCGCGCCGGCCGGTACCCCGGCGATCGTGGCCCTCACGGCGGCGGGTGCGCAGTTCTCGGTGCACGCGTACGAGCACGACCCGGCGCATCCCTCGTACGGCGAGGAGGCGGCACAGGCCATGGGCGTCTCCCCGGACCGGGTCTTCAAGACCCTGGTCGCGGAGGTCGACGGGGTCCTCACGGTGGCGGTGGTCCCGGTCTCGGGCTCGCTGGACCTGAAGGCGCTGGCGACGGCGGTGGCCGGCAAGCGGGCGGCGATGGCCGACCCGGCGCTGGCGGAGCGGACGACGGGCTACGTCCGCGGTGGCATCTCCCCGCTGGGGCAGCGCAAGCGGCTGCGCACGGTGGTCGACGCGTCGGCCGCCGCGCACGCCACGATCTGCGTCTCGGCCGGCCGCCGGGGCCTGGAGGTCGAACTCCCCCCGGACACCCTCACGACCCTGACGTCGGCGGTCGTGGCGCCCATCGCCCGGCCGTAGCCTGCGGCGCCACCCGGAACGTACCCGCGGCGCCGCTGCGGGGGCTCCGCCCCAGGGGCGCCGCCCCGCTCAGCGTCAGGCTCGCGGCGGCTCGGGCGCGGTGCCCGCGTCGGGGGTGTGGACGTGCGCGGGCGGGTACGTACCCGGCCAGGCCGGGAGGGCCGGGGCCTCGCGGGGGGACCACAGGGCCGTCAGGGCCAGGTGGACGACCACGGCGGCCATGGGCCAGCCGAGCAGCGCCCCGTGCGCCAACAGCTCCAGCGGAGCGTCGAAGGCGACGCCCTTGCCCGCCGCCTTCGCCGCCGCGACCAGATCGGACGTCGGTCCCAGCCACAGCCCGAGCCGCCACCCGCCCAGCGAGGCGAAGCCCGACCCGATCACCAGGCCGATCACCAGCGGGACGCCCCCGCGCCGGCGCCACAGGAACACGAGCACCGCGCTCAGCGCGCCCAGCCCGACGGACAGCAGCAGGAACGTCCCGTCGGACCCGATCCGGGCCTCGCTCTCGGTGTTCCGCAGGAAGACGGCCTCGCCGTTCGAGACGTACTGCACCCGCGGCGCCAGCCACGCCCACAGCAGCCCGAGCAGCACTCCGGCCACCCCCACCGCCAGGGCGACGGCGGCCCCGTCGCGGATGTCCGCCGGGGTGATGGCCGCGTCGGACTCCGACGGGAGCGGCGACGGCGGCTGGTCATAAGGGGTTACGGCTTCGGTCACCCCCACATCGTGCCAGGTCTGGAACGAGGGGGGCCGTCCGGCACCGCGTCAGCGGACCGCCGCCCGCCGGTACGCCCATGTCGCGACGGCCAGCGAGAGCACCCCGACCGCCCCGCACACGCCGAGGTCCAGGACGACCGCGGCCCAGTCCGGGTGCGGCGCGAAGGTACGCGCGAAGGCCTCGACCCCGTACGTCGACGGCAGCAGGTCCCGCGCCCACACGACCACGTCCGGCATCCGCTCCGGCGGCAGAACGCCCAGCAGCAGCGCCGCCGACATGCCCAGCTGCCCGGCCAGCGTGGCCAGTTCCTGGCGCGGCGCGAGCAGCCCGAGCGCCGCCCCGAGCCCGGCCAGCGCGGCCCCGGCCAGCGGTACCACGGCGACCAGGATCCACAGCCCGCTCATCGGCAGCCCGAACAGCACGCATCCGAAGACGGCCGTCACCAGCGTGCCCGGCAGCGTGAAGGAGGCGTACGCGGCGGCCGCGCCCAGCACCACCGACGCGGGCGGCACGGGCAGGGTGGCGTAGTGGTCGAGCCCCCCACCGGCCCGCAGCTGGCCGAAGTACTGCGCGAGCAGGTTCAGCGCGACGAAGGCCACGACCAGCACCGAGGATCCGGCGACCACCGCTCGCGCCTCGGAGCCGCCGTCGACCACCCCGCGCATCAGGATCATGATCCCGACGGACTGGAAGGTGGCCACGAACAGCAGGGGGATCCGCGACACGCGGGCCCGCGAGAGCTGCGCCCGGTAGACCGCGGCCAGCGCGGGGAAGAACCGTGCCCGCGGCGCGAGCACACCGACAGCGGTTAGGGCGGTCGTCACGCCTTCACCAGTCCCTTCGAGGTACGCCCGCCGAGCGCGAGGTACACGTCCTCCAGGCTCGGCGTCGCCAGCGTGAAGTCGTCGAGGGCGGCGAAGGCCGGCCCCCCGGTGACCGCGGCGACCGCGGCCCGGGCCTCGTCCTGGCTCAGCCGCAGCACCCAGCGCCGTCCGGACTCGGTGGCGGACGCCGCCAGCGCCGCGACCTGCGGCACGTCCAGCGGCGGCGCGGTCCGCCACACCAGTTCCAGTCGGACCTCGTCGGAGACGGCGGCCTTGAGCCCGGCCGGGGTGTCGCAGGCGATGACCCGCCCCTGGTCGATGACGGCGACGCGGTCGAGGACGGTCTCGGCCTCGATGACGTTGTGGGTGACCAGCAGCACGGTGGCCCCGGCCTCGGCGCGCCGCCGGTCCACGGCCGCCCAGACGGCCCGCCGGGCCACCGGGTCCATGCCGGTCGTGGGCTCGTCGAGGACCAGTACCGGCCGCTCGCCGACCAGCGCGGCGGCGACGCACGCGAGGCGACGCTGCCCGCCGGAGAGTTTCTTCAGGGGCCGCCCGGCGATGTCGGTCAGCCCGAGTTCCTCCAGTACGGAGTCCCGCGCGGCCCGCGCCTCCCGTACGCCGAGCCCGCGCAGCCGTCCGGTGGTCTCGGCGGCCAGCGCCACCGTGAGCTCGTCGAGGGCGGTGGACTCCTGTCCCAGGTAGGCGAGCAGCCGGGCCGCGCGCTCGGGGTGGCGCACCAGGTCGTGACCGAGCAGGGTCACGGCGCCGGAGTCGGGCCGCATGAGCCCGGTCAGCTGCCGGACCAGCGTCGACTTGCCGGCGCCGTTGGGGCCGAGCAGGCCGAAGATCTCGCCGCGCCGGACGTCCAGACAGATCCCGTCGGTGGCGCGGGTCTCGGGCAGGGCGGGAGCCCCGCGCCGACCCCGTACCGCGGGATAGGTCTTGACCAGGTCACGCACCGCGCAGACCACGTCGGAGGCCGACCCCCCGGCCGCCGCCACGCCGATTTTCGCCTGTGCTGTGCCCGTGCTCACGAGGGAGCAGCCTACGGGGTTCCCGCCCCTACTCGGCTGTCGGGGCGGCCGGGACGGGGGCTCCGGCGCCCTGGCCGGGTGTCGCGGACAGGTGCTCGGCGGCGGCCCGTACGTCGATCTCGCGCCAGAACCCGGCCCGGATGGCGTAGCGGTCGTGCTCGTCGATCTGGTCGTCCTTGTGGGCCAGGAGGCCGAACCGGGCGGCGTAGCGCAGCAGCTCCCCGTCGATCCGGTGCGGGATCCGCGGGTACATGGTGGCCAGCTTCTGCAGGTGCACGGTCTCGGGCAGCCGCTCCATCCAGCGGCGGGCGAAGACCTGGCCGACCTCGAAGGGGTCGCCGCCGACGGTGGTGATGTCCTCCTCGCGGTCCGCCCAGCGCTGCTCGGCGGAGGTGAGCTGGGCGAGGGTGGGCAGCGAGGCCGTCTCGGCGGGCTCGCCGAGCGGTCCGGCCCGGTCGATCCAGCCCTTGTCGGAGGACCAGCGCAGGGCGCTTCCGGTGGGGTTGGCCTGCGGGCCGTTGTTCTGGCCGCCGACGGTGACCGGGGCGCTCTGGCCGGGGGCGCGCAGCGAGCCCGCGAGGTCCTTGGGCGTGGGGACGGCCTTGCCCGCGCCGCCGGCGGTGGGCGCCGGTACGGGTGCGCCGTGGTCCCGGGGCTCCTCGGGGGCGGCGCTGCCGTTCCCGTTGCGCGCGGCTTCGGCCAGGGCCGCTTCGGGCAGCGGGGCGGAGAGGATGGCGGCGATCTCGGGGCGGGGCGCGGGCGCGGGGGCGCACAGTCCGGTGAGGTCGCGGGCGCGGACGGCCCGGGTGATCCAGGCGCGGTCCAGGACGCGGCGTTCGTCGGCCTCGGCGACGAGGTCCTCGGACTGGTTGTAGTCGCCGTCGGCGGCCTGGACGGCCCAGAGGTGGACGGCGACCCCGTGTTCCTTGGCGGACATCAGGCCGGGCAGCAGGTCCCCGTCGCCGGTGACCAGGACCACGTCGGAGCAGGCGCGGTTGCGGGCCAGCTCGGTGAGCTCGGCGTGCATGGCGGCGTCCACGCCCTTCTGCGCCCAGCGGCCGTCGCTGCGGGTCAGGGCGCCGAGGCGGACGGTGACCCGGGGCATGACGCGCAGCCGGCGGTGCTCGGGCTGCGGCACCCGGTCGGGTGCACCGTCGAACCAGTAGATCCGCAGCAGCGGCTGTTCGGTGTCGGCCTCGGCGCGCTCGCGCAGCCCCTGGATCAGCGCGGCATGGTCGACGGTGATCCGGGAGCGGGAGGGCTCCCCTGCGAGGAGGCTCGCGGCGGCGCCCAGCAGATAGCCGGCGTCCACCAGGACGACGCAGCGGTCCACGCGTACCACCCTCTTCCCTGGGGGTCCTTGGAGTTTCCCCGAGTCTGCCCGACCGCAAGGAGGTTGAAGGCCGGAACTCGATCATCGGCGTGGCGGATCTGGCGCGGGAGGGGGAAGGACAGTCGGCTACGCGCAGTAATGATCCAAAATGCGCCGTTTCTGGCGCTGTGTGAGTGTGAAGGCGGTCCTGGCCCCTAGACCCTCACGGAGGCTCCACCATGGCCAAGAACAAGAACCAGAAGCAGCCGCAGAAGCAGCAGGCCCGCTCGCCGCAGCAGGACCTGTCGAAGGGTTCGACGGAATCCTCGCCCGAGTCGACGTCCCAGTCCCCGAGCCCGATGGACATGGCCCGCAAGGGCAAGTCGAAGCGGTTCGGCCACAACTGACGCGCCTCCGCGAGCGGTACGAGGAGGGCGCGCCCGGATCCCCGGGCGCGCCCTCTTCACGTACGGCGTCTTCGGCGTTTTCACGTACGGCGCGGCATGGCGCCGGCGGTGTTATCCGGCCAGGCAGGACGGCCCGAGCAGCACCTTGAGGTCGCCGAAGAGCGCCGGGTCGGGCTGGACCCGGTGCTTGTCGAGGCGCAGCACGGTGGTGGTGCGCGGCCCCTGGAGCTTGATCCGCACCTCGGTGTTGCCCCTGTGGTGGCGCAGGATCTCCCCCAGACGGGTCACCATCGGCGGGGTGACCTTGACGGTCGGGATGGTGAGGACGACCGGGGCGTTGGTCCCGGCGGAGGTCAGGTCGGGGACCATCATCTCCATGGCGACCAGGCGGGGGACGTCCTCGCGCTTGTCGAGGCGGCCCTTGACGAAGACGACGGTGTCCTCGACCAGCTGGGTGGAGACGAGCTGGTAGGTGGCCGGGAAGAACATGCACTCGATGGAGCCGGCCAGGTCCTCGACGGTGGCGATGGCCCAGGCGTTGCCCTGCTTGGTCATCTTGCGCTGGAGGCCCGAGATGATGCCGCCGATGGTGACCACGGCGCCGTCGGAGTGCTCGCCGCCGGTGAGCTGGGAGATTCCGGCGTCCGTCTTGTCGGAGAGCACGTGCTCCAGACCGAAGAGCGGGTGGTCGGAGACGTAGAGGCCGAGCATCTCGCGCTCCTGGGCGAGGAGGTAGGACTTCTCCCACTCGACGTCCGAGAACTCGACGTCGAGGCCGAAGCCCGGCTCGTCGCTCGCGGTCTCGTCACCCATCCCGCCGAAGAGGTCGAACTGGCCCTCGGCCTCCTTGCGCTTGACGGCGACCACGTTGTCGATCATCGGTTCGTGGTGGGCGACCAGGCCCTTGCGGGTGTGGCCCATCTCGTCGAAGGCGCCGGCCTTGATCAGCGACTCGACGGTCCGCTTGTTGCAGACGACGGCCTCGACCTTGTCCAGGAAGTCGGGGAAGGAGGAGTACTTCCCCTTGGCCTTCCTGGTCTTGATGATCGACTCGACGACGTTCTGGCCGACGTTGCGCACCGCGGTGAGGCCGAAGAGGATCACGTCGTCGCCCTGGGCGGCGAAGTTCGGCTCCGACTCGTTCACGTTCGGCGGGAGCACCTTGATGCCCATGCGCCGGCACTCGTTCAGGTAGATCGCGGACTTGTCCTTGTCGTCCTTGACCGAGGTGAGCAGACCGGCCATGTACTCGGCCGGGAAGTTCGCCTTGAGGTAGGCGGTCCAGTAGGAGACCAGCCCGTACGCGGCCGAGTGGGCCTTGTTGAAGGCGTAACCGGCGAAGGGGACCAGGACGTCCCACAGGGCCTGGATCGCCTTGTCGTTGTAGCCGTTCTTCCGGGCGCCCTCCTGGAAGATGGTGAAGTTCTTCGCCAGCTCCTCGGGCTTCTTCTTGCCCATCACGCGGCGCAGGATGTCGGCCTCGCCGAGCGAGTACCCGGCGATGATCTGGGCGGCCTTCTGCACCTGCTCCTGGTAGACGATCAGGCCGTAGGTGACCGCGAGCACCTCTTCGAGGGGCTTCTCCAGATCCGGGTGGATCGGGGTGATCTCCTGCTGCTTGTTCTTTCGCAGGGCGTAGTTCGTGTGCGAGTTCATGCCCATCGGGCCCGGCCGGTACAGGGCCGAGACGGCGGAGATGTCCTCGAAGTTGTCGGGCTTCATCAGGCGCAGCAGGGAGCGCATGGGCCCGCCGTCGAACTGGAAGACGCCGAGGGTGTCGCCGCGGCCGAGCAGTTCGAAGGTCTTGGGGTCGTCGAGCGGGAGGCCGAGGAGATCGATGTCGATCCCCTTGTTGGCCTTCACCATCTTGACGGCGTCGTCCATGATCGTGAGGTTGCGCAGGCCCAGGAAGTCCATCTTCAGCAGGCCGAGCGACTCGCAGCTCGGGTAGTCCCACTGGGTGATGGTGACGCCGTCGGAGTGCCGCACCCAGACGGGCACGTGGTCGGTGATCGTCTCGCTGGACATGATCACGCCGGCGGCGTGCACGCCCATCTGTCGGACCAGGCCCTCGACACCGCGGGCGGTGTCGATGACCTTCTTCACGTCGGGCTCGTTCTCGTACATCCCGCGGATCTCGCCGGCCTCGCCGTAGCGGGGGTGCGTGGGGTCGAGGATGCCGGAGAGCGGGATGCCCTTGCCGAGGACGTCGGCGGGCATGGCCTTGGTGAGCCGGTCGCCCATGGCGTACGGGTAGCCCAGGACGCGCGCGGAGTCCTTGATCGCGTTCTTGGCCTTGATGGTGCCGTACGTGCCGATCATGGCGACCTTGTCGGCGCCGTACTTCTCGGTCACGTACCGGATCACCTCGACGCGCCGGCGCTCGTCGAAGTCGATGTCGACATCGGGCATGGAGACGCGCTCGGGGTTCAGGAAGCGCTCGAAGATCAGACCGTGGGTGATCGGGTCGAGGTCGGTGATGCCCATGGCGTACGCGACGATCGAGCCGGCGGCGGAGCCTCGGCCGGGGCCCACCGCGATGCCCTGGTTCTTGGCCCACATGATGAAGTCGGCGACCACGAGGAAGTAGCCCGGGAAGCCCATCGAGATGATCGTGTCCATCTCGTACTCGGCCTGCTTCATCCGGTCTTCCGGGATGCCTCCGGGGTAGCGGCGGTTCATGCCGCGCATGGTCTCCTCGCGGAACCAGGTGACCTCGGTGTAGCCGTCCGGGATGTCGAACTTCGGCATCAGGTTCCGGAACTGGAACATGCCCTCGGTGTCGACCTGTTCCGCGACCAGCCGCGTGTTGGCGCAGCCCTCCTGCCAGGCGTCCGAGGAGTCGATGGCGTACATCTCGTCCGTGGACTTCAGGTAGTAGCCGGTGCCGTCGAAGCGGAAGCGGTCCGGGTCCGAGAGGTTCTTGCCGGTCTGGATGCACAGCAGGGCGTCGTGGGCGCCGGCCTCGCTCGCGTAGGTGTAGTGCGAGTCGTTCGTCACCAGGGGCGGGATGCCGAGCTTCTTGCCGATCTCCAGCAGACCGTCGCGCACCCGGCGCTCGATCTCGATGCCGTGGTCCATCAGCTCCAGGAAGTACCGGCCCTTGCCGAAGATGTCCTGGTACTCGGAGGCGGCCTTCAGGGCCTCGTCGAACTGGCCGAGGCGCAGCCTGGTCTGGAGCTCGCCCGACGGGCAGCCGGTGGAGGCGATCAGGCCCTCCGACCACTTGCTGATGGTCTCCTTGTCCATGCGCGGCCACTTGGTGAGCCAGCCCTCGGCGTACGCGTCGGAGGACAGCCGGAAGAGGTTGTTCAGGCCGGTGGCGTTCGCCGCCCAGATCGTCTTGTGGGTGTAGCCACCGGAGCCGGAGACGTCGTCGCGCTTCTGGTGCGGCTGGCCCCACTGGATGCGGCGTTTGTTGCGCCGGGACTCGGGGGCGACGTACGCCTCGATGCCGATGATCGGGGTGACCCCGGCCTTCTTCGCGGTGTGGAAGAAGTCATAGGCGCCGTGCAGGTTGCCGTGGTCGGACATGGCGATGTGCGTCATGCCCATCTCGTTGCACGCGTTGAACATGTCCTTCAGCCGCGCGGCACCGTCCAGCAGCGAGTACTGGGTGTGGACGTGCAGGTGCGTGAACGGCGGCTTGGTCACGGTGGGGGTCCTCCGGAGGGGAGAGAGGGGTGGCAGCTCTGAATCCTACGTCTCCCGGGTGACAGATCACGGGCACCGAGGAGGTACCTTCATCCGTTGCAGACCCAAGGACCCCGTCCGCAATGCGATCCACCCCGCGCCACCAGGAGGCACCCGCCATGGCGGTTCCCGAGACGACGAACGAACAGCGCGCCGAGCAGATCCTCGACGTGTTCGACACCGCTTTCGGTGAGCTGCTGAGCGCCGACCCCGCCGCCTTCCAGGTCAAATTCCGCAAGATGGCGGCCTCCGCCTTCGCCTTCTACCGGGGCACGGCCTGCCTCTTCTACGCGGACCTGGAGCGCGACCGGCACGGCGGCCCGTACCTGGACGAGCGCACCGGCCGGGTGTGGATCCACGGCGATCTGCACGCCGAGAACTTCGGCACGTACATGGACTCCAACGGCCGGCTGATCTTCAACGTCAACGACTTCGACGAGGCCTACGTCGGCCCCTTCACCTGGGACCTGAAGCGGTTCGCCGCCTCCGTCGCCCTGATCGGCTACACCAAGGCGCTCAGCGACGAGCAGATCAGCGAGCTGGTGCGGATCTACGCCGGCGCCTACCGGGAGCGGATCCACCGCCTGGCCACCGGCGCCAAGGTCGAGGAGGTCCCCTCCTTCACCCTGGACACCGCCGAGGGCCCGCTGCTGGCGGCCCTGCGCTCGGCCCGCTCGCGCACCCGTTTCTCCCTGCTGGACTCGATGACGGAGATACGGGACTTCGAGCGCCGTTTCGCGCCCGGCGCGGGCACGATCGAGCTGGACGCGGCCACCCGCTACAAGGTGCTGGCCGCCTTCGACGGGTACCTGGAGACCCTGCCCGACGAGTCGCTGGTGCGGCCGGACTCCTACCGGGTCAAGGACGTCGTGGGCCGGCGCGGGGTCGGGATCGGCTCGGCCGGCCTGCCCTCGTACAACATCCTGCTGGAGGGCCACAGCGACGCCCTGGAGAACGACGTCGTGATCTACCTCAAGCAGGCGCAGACCCCGGCGGTGTCGCGGCACATCACCGACCGCGCGGTGCGGGACTACTTCCAGCACGAGGGGCACCGCACGGTGATCTCCCAGCGGGCGCTCCAGGCCCATGCCGACCCGTGGCTGGGCTGGGCGGAGCTGGACGGGTCCGGGCAGCTGGTGGCGGAGGTCTCGCCGTACGCGGTGGACCTGGACTGGTCGGACCTGGACGACCCGCAGGAGATAGCCGCCGTCGTGGCGGACCTGGGCCGGGCGACGGCGACCATGCACGGGGCCGCCGACGCGGACGAGAGCGGGCAGACCCTGGTCCCCTTCTCCACGGAGCGGGCCATCGACGCGGCCATCGCCGCCGACGAGGAGGGCTTCGCGCAGCTCCTGGTGGACTTCGCCCACGCCTACGGGGCGCGGGCCCGCGCCGACCACCAGATCTTCGTGGACCTCTTCCGCAACGGCCGGATCATGTCCTAGTTCCTTCCGGCCCGGGGCCCAGGCCCCGGATTCACAGGGACGCATGGCAGACTCGCCGCGATGGACATATCAGGGGCGGGACCGAGAGGGCTGCGAGCCGCGCTGTTCAGTGCGCTCGTCGTGCTGCTCTCGGCCGGCTCGCACGTCCTGATGTCCCGGGTGCCGCTGCCTCCCGTGCTGGTGGGCGGCGCCTTCGCCGCCGTGTTCGTGATCGCCTACGCGCTCGCGGGCCGCGAGCGGGGCCTCGGCCCCATCGCCGGCCTGCTCGTGCCGCTGGAGCTGGCCGCCGACACCGTCTTCACCGCCGGCCAGCACATCTGCTACGGCCCGGCGGGCGGTCCCGTCTCGGGTCCGCTGCGCGCCCTGGGCCTGGCCGAGCTGTGCGGCGGTACGCCGGTGGGCGGCCCGCTGGCCGAGGTGACCGGGCCCGCCGCCGATCCGGTGGCGCTGCTGGCCGCGTCCGGGCCGTGGACCCCCTGGCTGCTGCTGGGCGCGCACGTCTCGGTCGGGCTGCTGGCCGCGGTGTGGCTGCGGCACGGGGAGCGCGCGCTGGGGCAGCTGCTGCGCGCGGTGGCCGCCTTCGCGTTCCGTCCGCTGCTGCTGGTCGCGGCCTCGGCCACGGCGGCCTGCGGTCCGGCTCGGCGGGTGGCGCGGCCGGCGCCCCCGGGCGCGGGGGCGCGTACCCGGTTCCCCGCACACTCCGTGGGACGGCGGGGACCTCCCGTACGCGGCGCTCTGGCGAGCGCCTGACGTACGGCAGCAGTCCCCCTTTCACCCGAGTCGCACCCCACGGAGAACACGATGAGCGCACGCAACAGCCAGGCGAACAAGGCGGCGGCCCGCGACCGGCTGCGCGCCGAGCGCGAGCAGCAGGCCAAGAAGGCCCGGGTCCGCCGGCAGATATTCGTGGCCGGCGGCGTCGTCGCGGCCCTCGCACTGGCCGGCGGCGTCGGCTACCTGGTCGTGCAGGCGAACCAGCCCGGCAAGTGGGAGAAGGCCGCGGACGCAGCCCTCGTCCAGCCGAAGAACACCACCGGCGAGAACGGCACGACCGTCGTCCTCGGCAAGGCGGACGCCAAGAAGACCCTGGAGCTGTACGAGGACTCGCGCTGCCCGGTCTGCGCGACCTTCGAGCAGACGATCGGCCCGCAGGTCAAGAAGGACCTCGACGCGGGCAAGTACAAGATCCAGTACATCGGCGCCACCTTCCTCGACAAGGGCTTCGGCGGCTCCGGCTCGAAGAACGCGCTGAGCGCGCTGGGCGCGGCGCTGAACGTCAGCCCGGACGCGTTCCTCGACTACAAGACGGCCCTCTACTCCGCGACGAACCACCCGGAGGAGAAGGACGACAAGTTCGGCAAGGACGACTACCTGCTGAAGATCGCGGACCAGGTGCCGGCGCTCAAGGACAACGCCGAGTTCAAGAAGGCCGTCGAGGACGGCACTTACAACCGCTGGGCGATCGAGATGTCGAAGGTCTTCGACAAGAGCGGCGTCCAGGGCACCCCGTCGCTGAAGATGGACGGCAAGAAGATCGACCCGCTGCCGCAGTCGGTCGAGCAGTTCACGACGGCGATCGACAAGGCCATCGCCGGCTGATCCGCTCCCACGCGCACAACCGGACGGGCGAACTCCCAAAGTTCGCCCGTCCGTTGCCTTCACAGGGCTGTACCCGCGCATATACCGATCAGTAATATGACCGCCCGTGACCAGTCAACTCTCCTCTTCCACCGCCTCGTCGCCGCGCCGCCGCTCGGTCGTCCTGGCCGCGGCGGCCACGGCCGCGCTCGCCCCGATGGCCGCGCTGGGCGCCACCGCCGCCCACGCCGCCGAGAGCGCCCCCGCCTTCCTGCACGGTGTCGCCTCCGGCGACCCGCTGCCCGACGGCATCCTGCTGTGGACCCGCGTCACCCCCGCGGCCGAGGCCGTACCCGGCTCGGGCAAGGGCGCGGCCACCCTGGTGACCTGGGAGATCGCCGAGGACAAGGGCTTCTCCCGGATCGTCGCCACCGGTTCCGTCAGCTCCTCCGCCGCCTCCGACCACACGGTCAAGGCCGACGTGCGCGGGCTGCGGCCGCAGACCTCGTACTGGTACCGCTTCACCGCGGGCACCGCGCTCTCCCCGGTCGGACGCACCCGTACCGCCCCGGCCGCCGAGGCCGCGACCCCCGGGGTGCGCTTCGGCGTGGTCTCCTGCGCCAACTGGGAGTCGGGCTACTTCTCGGCGTACCGCCACCTGGCCGCGCGCGGCGACCTGGACGCGGTCCTGCACCTGGGTGACTACATCTACGAGTACCAGACCGGGGGTTACCCGGAGGACAAGTACGTCGTACGCCGCCACGAGCCGGCTCACGAGATCCTCACCCTGGCCGACTACCGCACCCGGCACGGCAAGTACAAGACGGACGCCGACCTCCAGGCCCTGCACCAGGCGCACCCGATGATCGCCATCTGGGACGACCACGAGATAGCCAACGACACCTGGTCCGGCGGCGCCGAGAACCACACGCCGGGCACCGAGGGCGACTTCGCGGCCCGCGCGGCCGCCGCCCGCCAGGCGTACTTCGAGTGGATGCCGGTCCGCACCTCCACCGAGGGCACCGTCTACCGGCGGCTGCGCTTCGGCACCCTCGCCGACCTGCACCTGCTGGACCTGCGCACCTTCCGCTCCCAGCAGGTCGGGATCGGCAGCGGCAAGGTGGACGACCCGGAGCGCACCATCACCGGGCGGGCCCAGCTGGACTGGCTGAAGGCCGGCCTGGCGGCCTCGCAGGCGACCTGGAAACTGGTCGGCACCTCGGTGATGATCTCGCCGGTGGCCTTCGGCTCGCTCCCGGCTCACCTGCTGGAGCCGCTCGCGGAGCTGCTCGGCCTGCCCAAGGGCGGCATCGCGATCAACGTGGACCAGTGGGACGGGTACACGGACGACCGCAAGGAGCTGCTGGGCCACCTGACGGACCGGGGCATCCGCAACACCGTCTTCCTGACCGGCGACATCCACATGGCGTGGGCGAACGACGTCCCGGTGACGGCGGCCACCTACCCGTGGTCGCGGTCCGCGGGCGTGGAGTTCGTGGTGACTTCGGTGACCTCCGACAACATCGACGAGATGCTGCACGTGCCGGCGGACACGGCCTCGCTGGTGGCCGAAACGGCGATCAAGGCCGCCAACCGGCACGTGAAGTGGCTGGACATGGACGCCCACGGGTACGGCGTCCTGGACGTGACGGCCGAGCGCTCGCAGATGGACTACTACGTCGTGTCCGACAAGCGGCGGCAGGACGCGACGACCCGCTGGGAGCGCTCGTACCGCACGCTGAACGGCTCCCAGAAGGTGGAACGGGCCGACCAGCCGGTTCGCTGACCCACCGTCAAATCTGTTGTCCCATGGGGCGCCTGGTGCAGACCAGGCGCCCCATCTTCAACATCGGCAACAAATCTTTTACTTCCAGACACTTGCGGTTTCAATGACATGGACACGTAAGCTTCGCGCCAGCGTGAGGAAAAACCTCCGCCCCCACCACGCTTCCGAGGAGTCAACGTGCGCGCTGCTGCCCGCATATCCCCCCTGCTCCGTCGCCGCATCATGGGCTCTGCGCTCGTCGCGGGCACCTTGGCGTTCGCGCCGCTGACGGCCCCCACGACCGTCGCCGCCGCCCCCGCCAAGACCCCCGCCGAGGCCTGTGCCGAACAGGCCACCGGTGGCGCCGCCGCCAACGCCCGGGTCGCCCGCCCCAAGGACGCGCACTCCGCCGACCCGAACGAGGTCACCGCCGACCAGGTCAAGGCCATGGACGCCGACCTGGCGAAGAAGATGTCCCAGGCGAAGGCGGGGCACGACCGCCAGCTCGCCGGATCGGGCGTCGCCGCGGCCACCACGACCATCCCCGTGTACGTGCACGTCATCACCTCCGGCACCACCGGAAAGCTGACGGCCGCGCAGATCAACAGCCAGATCTCGGTCCTCAACGCCGCGTACGCCGGCCAGGGCTCCGGCAACGTGGACTCGGGCTTCCAGTTCAGCCTCGCCGGGACCGACTACACGGACAACGCCACCTGGTACAACGTCTCGGACGGCACCACGGCCGAGAAGAACATGAAGAACGCCCTGCGCAAGGGCGGGAAGAACGCGCTGAACCTCTACACCGCCAACCTCGGCGGCGGGCTGCTCGGCTGGGCCACCTTCCCCAGCTCCTACGCCTCCCAGCCCAAGATGGACGGCGTGGTCATCCTCAACTCCTCGATCCCCGGCGGCTCCGCCGCCAACTACAACGAGGGCGACACCGCCACCCACGAGGTCGGCCACTGGCTCGGGCTCTACCACACCTTCCAGGGCGGCTGCTCGGGCAGCGGTGACTCCGTCTCCGACACCCCGGCCGAGAAGAGCGCGGCCTTCGAGTGCCCCACCGGCCGTGACACCTGCACCGCTTCGGGCGTGGACCCGATCCACAACTTCATGGACTACACGTACGACTCCTGCATGTACCAGTTCACCGGGGGCCAGGTGTCCCGCATGAAGAGCATGTGGACGGCGTACCGCGCCTGACGCACGCGAAGGGGCCCGGTCCGGCACTCTCCTGCCGGACCGGGCCCCACCCCGTTGCTCCCGCGCCTAGTGCTGTGACCGCACTAGATGCTGTCGAGGAAGGCCAGTGCGACCGTCCAGGTCTGCTCGGCGGCCTGCGCGTCGTAGTCGTCCAGACCCGGGTCGGTGAACAGGTGCCCGGCACCCGGGTAGCTGTGGACCTCCACATCGGCCCCCGCCCGCTGCATCCGCAGGTACCAGGCGGTCAGCCAGTCGTGCGGCTCGAACGGGTCCGGGTCCGCGATGTGCAGCTGCACCGGAAGGTCGTCCACCGAGGCGCCGTCCTCCAGGTCGGCCGTCCCGTGCAGGAGCAGCAGCCCGCGCGCCTTCTCGTCGGCCAGCGCCAGGTGCTGGGCGACGGAGCCGCCGAAGGAGAAGCCGGCGTAGACCAGGCCCTGGTCGGAGTACGGGGCGGAGGCCAGCACCGCGCGCTTGAGCAGCTCGTCACGGCCGATCTCGTCCTGGTGGGCCATGCCCTCCTCGACGGTCCCGAAGGTGCGTCCCTCGAAGAGGTCCGGTACGTGGACCACGTGACCGGCCGCGCGCAGCCGGCCGGCCGCCTCCTGCACGGCGGGCCGCAGACCGTACGTCGAATGGAAGAGCATGATGTTCATGCCTCCCATCGTGCCAGTTGCCGAATGCCGCAGTACCCGGGCCGCTTCCGGTTACGTTGAAGCCCATGGACACGGACTCCGTACTGCGCCCGATCGCGGTCATCGGCGGCATCCTGGCCGTCACCCTGCTCGCGGGGTGGCTGCTCGACCTGCTGCTGCGCCGCGCCGACGCCCGGCACGGCGAGACGCCCCTGTGGGGTCTGCTGCGGCGCTGCCGCCCGCCCTTCCAGCTGGTCCTCGGCGCCGGCCTGCTCCGGGGCTCCTACCACCAGATGAAGATCCTCCAGGATCACGAGGAGGGAGTGGGCCGGGCACTCAGCCTCGTCCTGATCGCCGGGACCGCGTGGCTGCTGGTCGGCATCGCGACGGCGATCGTCGACTCCACTTACGCGCGCTACGCGGCCGGCGCCCCCGACCACGCCAGGGTCCGCCGGGTCCGCACCCAGGTCACCCTCATCCAGCGGGTCGTCACCACGGTCGTCGTGGTGGTCGCGGTGGCGGCCATGCTGCTCACCTTCCCCGCGATGCGGACGGTCGGCGCCTCGATGCTGGCCTCGGCCGGCGTGCTCGGCATCGTCGCGGGCATCGCCGCCCAGTCCTCCCTGAGCAACCTCTTCGCCGGACTGCAGATCGCCTTCGGCGACACCGTGCGGATCGGCGACACGGTGGTGGTCGACAAGGAGTGGGGCACGGTCGAGGAGATCACCCTGACCTTCCTCACCGTCCGCACCTGGGACGAGCGCCGCATCACGATGCCGGTCTCGTACTTCACGAGCAAGCCGTACGAGAACTGGTCGCGCGGCGGCGTACAGATGACGGGCACCGTCTTCTGGCACCTGGACCACAGCGCGCCGCTGGACCTGATGCGCGAGGAACTCCAGCGGATCCTGATGGAAACCCCGGAGTGGGACGGCCGCACGGGCAGCCTGGCCGTCACCGACACCACCCCGAACACCATCCAGGTCCGGGCGGTGGTGACGGCCAAGGACTCGGACGACGTCTGGAAGGTGCGCTGCGCGGTCCGCGAGCACATGGTCACCTGGCTGGTCACCCACCACCCGTACGCCCTGCCCCGGGTCACCACCTACGACGCCGAGCCCCCGCCGGTTCAAGCCTGAGCCGCGCCGCCCCGCAGCGGCGCCCGGCCACCGCTCAGAACGCCAGCCGGAACACCGCACCCCCGCCCGGCGCCCGCTCCACGGTCAGCTCCGCCGCGTGCGCCCGCGCGATCTGCCGGGCCATCGCCAGCCCCAGCCCCGACCCCGGCAGGGACCTGGCGGCGCCGGCCCGGTAGAAGCGGTCGAAGACGTACGGCAGGTCCTCCTCGGCGACGCCCGGCCCGTGGTCCCGTACGGTCAGCTCGGCCCGGCCGCCCGCGCCCGCGGCCGTCAGCTCCACCTCCACGGCGGCCCCGGCGGGGCTGAACTTCGCCGCGTTGTCGAGCAGGTTGCCCAGCAGCCGGCTCAGCCGCGCCGGCACCCCCGCCACCACCACCGTCTCCGCGCCCGCCACCCGGACGCGGAACGGGACCGCCGGCCAGTGCGCCCGCGCCGCCTGCGCGCAGTGCTCCACCAGCGCGGCCAGCCGCACCTGTTCCACCAGCGCCTGCGGCTCCTCGTCCCGGGCCAGCTCGATCAGGTCGTTGACCAGGCCCGTCACCTCGCGCAGCTGCCGGCCCAGGGCCAGCGAGGCCCGCTGGCGCTGCTCGGGCGTCAGCCGCTCGCCCCGCGCCAGCAGCTCCGCGTTCGTGCGCAGCGCCGTCAGCGGGGTCCGCAGCTCGTGCGAGGCGTCCGCGACGAGCCGCCGCTGGGCCGTGACGGACTGCTCAAGCTCGCCCAGCATGGTGTTGAAGCTTCCGGCCAGTCGCGTGATCTCGTCCTCCCGCCCCGGCGGGGGCAGTACGATCCGGTGCCGCGGATCGCGGGTCGCGGCGATCCGCTCGGCCGTCGCCGCGATCCGGGTGACCGGCGCGAGCCCCCTGCGGGAGACCCAGTACCCGAGCACCGCGGCCAGCAGCACCCCGGCCGCGCCGATCAGCGCGAGCCAGCCCGCGGCCTGCGCGATCCCGTCCTGGACGGTGTCCGCGCGCAGCGCGACCTGGAGCGCCCGCCCCTTGGCGAAGTCGGTGGTCAGCATCCGCATCGGGTGCCCGGCCAGGGTGATGTCGGTGTAGTACGGGGCCCGCTCGCCGGCGGCGACCTCCCGGGCGGCGGGCGCCACCGGCAACTGCCCCGGCGGCCGCGGATCCTTGGCGGGGTCGGCCGGCACCACCTCCGCACAGGCGGGCGCGGCCAGGAACCGGCACTCTCCCGCCAGGGTGCCCGGCGGGGCGCCCTGGTTGCGCCCGGCGGCGAGCCGGGCCGACTGGGTCAGGCTCAGGTCGAGCTGGTCGTACAGGGCGTCGCGTACGACGAAGAAGGCCGCGGTGCACACGCCGACGGCCACCAGCGCCACCGCCGCGGTCGTGGCCAGCGCCAGCCGGGTCCGCAGCGGCCGGCGCCTGCGCCAGGCACCGCCGAGCCTGCGCCGCCCGACCCCGCTCACGCCGCGTCCAGCCGGTATCCGACCCCGTGCACGGTGTGCACCAGCCGGGGCTCGCCGCCCGCCTCCAGTTTGCGGCGCAGGTAACCGACGTACACCGCCAGGGAGTTGGAGTCCGGACCGAAGTCCCGCCCCCACACCAGTTCCAGGATCAGCTCGCGCGGGAGCACCTGCCCGGGGTGGCGCAGGAGCAGTTCCAGCAGCGCGGCCTCGGTCCGGCTGAACTCCAGCGGCCGCTCCCCGCGCCGCCCGGTGCGGGTCTCGGGGTCGAGGACCACGTCGGCGTAGGCCAGGGCGGCCGGCTCCCCCGCCGGGTCGGGTGCGGCCCGCCGCAGCAGCGCCCGGACCCGCGCCACCAGCTCGTCCAGCGCGAACGGCTTGACCAGGTAGTCGTCGGCGCCCGCCTCCAGGCCGTCCACCCGCTCGCTCACCGAGTCCAGCGCGGTCAGGACCAGCACGGGCGTACGGTCGCCGACCGCGCGCAGCTGCCGGCACACCCCGAGCCCGTCCAGCACCGGCATCATCACGTCCAGGACCACCGCGTCCGGCTGCCACCCGGCCACCTCGGCCAGCGCGGCCAGCCCGTCGGCGGCCCCGCGTACCTCGTACCCCTCCACCGCGAGACCGTCCTCGACGGCGGCCCGCACCTCCGGCTCGTCGTCCACCACCAAAATCCGCTGCCTGCTCATGGTGCTCATGACGCAAAGCCTGCCAAAGGGTCCGGACGGTTCCTCTTAGAACGTTCTTAGACCACACCGGGACCGTGTGCCCATGACCACACGAGACACTCCTCTGGCTCCACTCTCCGTCGTGATCGGCGCGGGCGGCACCGGCGGCCACATCTACCCGGGACTCGCTCTCGCCGAGGCGCTGCGCGCGGCCGTCCCGGGGGCCGTGATCTCGTTCATCGGGACCGAGCGGGGCCTGGAGACCGAGCTGATCCCGGCCGCCGGGTACCGGCTGCACACCGTCGACATGATCCCCTTCGATCCCTCGCTGGGCGCGAAGCGCTACCTGCTGCCCGCCGCGCTGCTGCGCTCCGCGGGGCAGGCCCGGTCGGTGATCCGGGCCCAGGGCGCGCACGCCGTCGTCGGCATGGGCGGCTACCCGAGCGCGCCGGCCGTGCTCGGGGCCCGGCTGGCGGGGCTTCCCGCGGTGATCCACGAGTCCAACGCGGTGCCGGGGCGCGCCAACCAGTTCGCCGCCCGGCTCACCCCGCACATGGCGGTCGCCTTCGACCGCAGCCGGGCCCACCTGTCGGGCGGCGACCGGGCGGTGACCACCGGCATGCCGATCTCCGCGGCCCTGTCGGGACTCGCGGAGCTGCCCGCCGCGGACCGGGCGGCGCTGCGCCTCGACGCCCGGCGGGCCCTGGGCGTCCCGGACGGGCGGCGCCTGATCGTCTTCAACGGCGGCAGTCTGGGCGCCGTCCGCCTCACCCGGGCCGCGGCCGGCCTGGCCGCGCTCTGGCAGGGCCGGGACGACGTACAGCTGCTGGTCAAGACGGGTCCGGCGACGCTGCCGGACACCGTCTCGGACCTCGCGGCCTCCGGCGGGCAGCGGATCGCGCGGGCCGTGCCGTACCTGGACCGGATGGACCTGGTGTACGCGGCCGCCGACCTGGTGGTGTGCCGGGCCGGTTCGGCGACGGTGGCGGAGCTCGCCGCGACCGGGGTCCCGTCCGTGCTCGTCCCCTATCCGTACGCCCCCGGCGATCACCAGACCCACAACGCCCGGGTGCTGTCCGACGCCGGCGCCGGGCTGCTGCTGTCCGACTCCGCGACGACCGCCGAGCAGCTCGCGGACCTCATCGGTCCGCTGCTGGCCGACCCGGCCCGGCTGTCGGCGATGGCCGGCGCCGCCGACCCCGGCCCGCACGCGCGGGCCGCCGAACTGCTGGCCGCGGAGGTCCTCCGCGTCTGTGGCCTTACTTCCACCGCTTTGGAGTACGCATGAGCATCGACTGGACCGACCGGACCGTCCTCGTCACCGGGGCCGAGGGCTTCATCGGCTCGACGCTGGTGGACCTGCTGGTGGCGCGGGGTGCGCGGGTGCGCGCCTTCGTCCACTACAAGCCGTACGCCGAGAAGGGCCACCTGGCCCGGTACCTCGCCGATCCGGACGGCCCGGTGGAGATGTGGGCGGGCGACGTCCGCGACGCGGGCCGGGTCAGTGACGCGGTGGCCGGCTGCGACACCGTCTTCCACCTGGCGGCGCTGATCGGGATCCCGTACAGCTACGCCTCGCCGGGCGCGTACGTCCAGACGAACGTGACCGGCACCGAGAACATGGCGGAGGCCTGCCGGCGCCACGGCGTGCGCCGTCTCGTGCACACCTCCACGAGCGAGGTCTACGGCACGGCCCTGACGGCCCCGATCGCGGAGAGCCACCCGCTCCAGCCGCAGTCCCCGTACTCCGCGTCGAAGATCGGCGCGGACATGATGGCGCTCTCCTTCCACCACGCCTTCGAGCTCCCGGTGACGGTGGTGCGGCCGTTCAACACCTACGGGCCGCGGCAGTCGGCGCGCGCCGTGATCCCGACGATCCTGGCGCAGCTCCACTCGGGCTCCCGGGAGATCCGCCTCGGCTCGACGACGCCGACGCGCGACTTCACGTACGTGACGGACACGGCCGCGGGCTTCCTCGCGGTGGCGGAGTGCGACCGGGCGCTGGGTGAGGTGGTCAACCTGGGCAGCGGCGAGGAGATCTCCATCGGCGCCCTCGCCGACGCCCTGATCACCGCCTCGGGCCGGGACGCGGAGATCGTCGTGGACCCGAGCCGCCTGCGGCCGTCCGGCAGCGAGGTCCAGCGGCTCCTGTCGGACAACACGCGGGCCCTGGAGTGGGCCGGCTGGAAGCCCGAGGTGTCCCTGGCGGAGGGCCTGGGCCGCACTTCCGACTGGATCGCGGCGAACCTCCACCTCTTCGCCCCGGACCGCTACCAGGTGTGAGGCGCCGGGCGAGGTGCCCGGCGAGGTTCCCGGTCTACTGGCCCCGCAGGCTGCGTACGTCGAGGTGACGCAGGACCCGGTCGACGATCTCCGGATCGGCGCCGGGTTCGCTGCGTGCGGACAGCACCTCGTGGCGGGCGGCGGACATCATCTCCCGCTGGATCCGCTGGACGTCGCGGATCCGCTCGACCCGCTTCGCGTACGCCTCCCGCCGCTCCTCGTCCACCATGTCGGGGCTGATCCTCGCCCCGACGTCGTACGCCCGGCGGTACAGCACCTCCACCAGGTCCTCGGGGAGGTCCTCCACCTCCTCGATCTCCTTCAGCCGCCGCTTGGCGGCCTTGGCGGCGCGGATCGCCAGCCGGCGCGCGACCTCCCGCTCCGCGTCGGCGTCCGCCTCCACCCCCAGCCTCCGCACCAGCCACGGCAGGGTCAGCCCCTGGACCACCAGGGTCGTCATGATCACGGCGAAGGCGATGAAGACCATCTGGTCCCGCGCGGGGAACGGTTCGCCGCCGTCCGTACGGAACGGGATGGCCAGCGCCAGCGCCACGGAGGCCACCCCCCGCATCCCGGACCACCACATCACGACCGACTCCCGCCAGCTCAGCGGGATCTCCTCGTCGTAGTCCCGGCGCGAGTGCAGCCGCTTGGCCAGCCAGCCCGCCGGCAGCAGCCACACCAGCCGTACGCCGATCACCACCACGACGACGGCCGCCGCCCACCCGGCCATCTCCCACTCGCGGCCGCCCGCCGTGCCGAAGACGTTGTGCAGCTCCAGCCCGATCAGCCCGAACGCCACGCCCGTGACGAGCATGTCGACGACCTCCCAGAACGTGTGCCCGGCGAGCCGCCCCAGCACGTCGTCGGCGTCGTTCGCGTACTCGGCGAGGAACAGCGCCGTGGTCAGCACGGCCAGCACCCCCGACCCGTGGAGCTCCTCCGCCACCACGTACGAGACGAACGGCACCAGCAGCGTGAGGCCGATCTGCAGCGTCGCGTCGTCGAGCCGCCCCATGAGCCGGTTCGCGATCCAGCCGAACGCCAGTCCGACCGCCACGGCGACCACGGCGGAGAGCACGAACTCGCCGAGCGCGTCGGGCCAGGAGAAGGTGCCGCTGACGGCGGCGGCGATGGCCACGTGGTAGAGCACGATGGCGGTGACGTCGTTGAACAGGCCCTCGCCCTCCAGGATCGACACCAGCCGGCGGGGCAGCCCGAGCGAGCCGGCGACCGCGGTGGCGGCGACGGGGTCGGGCGGCGCGACGAGCGCGCCGAGCGCGACGGCCGCGGCGACGGGCAGCCCGGGTACGACGGCGTGCGCGACGGCGGCCACGGCGGCGGTGGTCACGAAGACCAGGGCGACGGCCAGCAGGAGGATGGGCCGCACGTTGGCGGCGAACTGCCGCCAGGAGGTGCGCTGCACGGAGGCGTAGAGCAGCGGGGGCAGCACGAGGGGCAGGATGTACTCGGGCGGGATGTCGACATTCGGCACGGCCGGGACCAGCGCGAGCACCACCCCGCCGATGGTCATCAACACGGGCGCGGGCAGCCGCAGCCGGTCCCCGAGCGGAACGGTGACCACGGCCCCGAGCAACAGCACGAACAGCAGAGCAAGCTGATCCACTCCCCCACCCTGCCAGTCCGCTGCGCTCGGCGTTGCGCGGTGGGGGACGCGCGACCCCGTGTCGGGGCTCCGCCCCGCCCCCCAACGGCGCTCCGCGCCCGCGCCTCAAACGCCGGCGAGGCTGAAATTGCCCTGCGGGCAACCCAGCCCACCAACAGCCGGCATCGGCCAAATCCAGCCCCGCCGGCGTTTGAGGCGCGGGGTCTGGGGCGGAGCCCCAGGGGTGGGCTACGGCAGGGGGCGGCGCATGGCGCGGTGCGGGATGCCCGCGTCCTGGAACTCGGGGCCGTAGGCCACGTACCCCAGCCGCTCGTAGAAGCCGAGCGCATGCGTCTGCGCACCCAGGTCGACGGCGGAAAGCCCCCGCCCCGCGGCCTCCGCCTCGAGCGCCCGGACCAGCGCGACCCCCACACCGAGCCCGCGCGCGGCCTTGCGTACCGCCAGCCGTCCCAGCGAGCCGACGGCCGGGTCACCGGTCTTGCCCAGCGCAGCGGCCCCGTGCAGCAGCCGCCCCGTACCCAGCGCGATCCCGTCCGGCCCCACGGCCAGTACGTGCACCGCGCCCGCGTCGTACGCGTCGTACTCGATCGACGCCGGCACGGACTGCTCGACGACGAACACCTCGGTCCGCACCTCGAAGCAGGCCGCCATGTCGGTCTCGCCGACAGCCACCCGGACCTCGACCGGCGAGGTCACTCGCTCTCCGCCCGGATCACGTCCAGCGCGTGCTGCAGGTCCGCCGGGTACGTGCTCTCGAACTCCACCCACTGACCGTCCGACGGGTGCTCGAAGCCCAGCCGCACGGCGTGCAGCCACTGCCGGGTCAGCCCCAGCCGCTTCGCCACCGTCGGGTCGGCCCCGTACGTCAGGTCACCGACGCAGGGGTGCCGGTGCGCGGCCATGTGCACGCGGATCTGGTGCGTACGCCCGGTCTCCAGCTTGATGTCCAGCAGCGAGGCGGCCCGGAACGCCTCGATCAGGTCGTAGTGGGTGACGGAGGGCTTGCCCTCCTGGGTCACGGCCCACTTGTAGTCGGCGGTGGGGTGCCGCCCGATCGGCGCGTCGATCGTGCCGCTCATCGGGTCCGGGTGCCCCTGCACCAGCGCGTGGTAGCGCTTGTCCACGATCCGCTCGCGGAACTGGTTCTTCAGCGAGGTGTAGGCGCGCTCCGACTTCGCGACCGCCATCAGACCGGAGGTCCCGACGTCGAGGCGGTGCACGATGCCCTGGCGTTCGGCCGCGCCGGAGGTGGAGATCCGGTAGCCGGCGGCGGCGAGGCCGCCGATCACGGTGGTGCCGGTCCAGCCGGGGCTCGGGTGGGCGGCGACGCCCACCGGCTTCATGATGACGACGATGTCGTCGTCGTCATGGACGATCTCCATGCCGGGCACGGGCTCGGCCACGACCTCGACGGGCCGCGGCGGCGCGGGCATCTCGACTTCGAGCCAGGCGCCACCGTGCACACGCTCGGACTTCCCGACGACGCTGCCGTCGACCGCCACCTTCCCCGCGGCCGCGAGTTCGGCCGCCTTCGTCCGGGAGAAACCGAACATACGGGCGATGGCGGCGTCGACGCGCTCGCCCTCGAGGCCATCGGGAACGGGCAGGGTGCGGATCTCGGGAATCGTACTCACCTGTCGAGTATGCAGGACTCGGCAGACGGGCATTCCCGCAAGCGCCCCGCGGGCGCCCGGCGGCCGCCCCGCGATCAGTCCTTGTGGACCGTGCCGTCCGGGTCCAGACCCTTGAACGACAGCAGGACGATCAGGATCCCGCCGCACACGATCGCCGAGTCCGCGAGGTTGAAGACCGCGAAGTGGGCGGGCGCGATGAAGTCGACCACCGCCCCGCGGAACACGCCCGGCGAGCGGAAGATCCGGTCGGTCAGATTGCCCAGCGCACCGCCCAGCAGCAGGCCCAGCGCGATGGCCCACGGCAGGCTGTACAGCTTGCGGGCCAGCCGGACGATCACCACGATCACGGTGGCCGCGATGCAGGTGAAGATGATCGTGAAGGCCTCGCCGAAGCCGAAGGCGGCGCCCGGGTTGCGGACGAACTCGAACTTCAGGAGCGTCCCGGCGATCTCGATCGGCTGTTCGTGCTCCAGCTTCGCGACGACCAGCATCTTGCTACCGAGGTCGAGCAGGTACGCGAGCACCGCCACGACGAGCAGGGCCACGATCCGCCGCCGCCCCTTGGGCTCGGCGGACTCGCGCTGGGCGTCGTCGTCCCCGACCTCCGGCGTACCGATGATGCGCTCCGCCTCTGTCACGTGAGTCCCTCGAACTAGCTCGAACCAGGCTGACGAGAGGAGAGTACGTCAGGGCGCGCGCCGCCCGCCCGCCTGGCCGCCCGCCTCAGTGCCGCCGCTCTTGCTTCTGCTTGCAGTCCACGCACAGCGTGGCCCGCGGGAAGGCCTGCATCCTGGCCTTGCCGATGGGCTTGCCGCAGTTCTCGCAGATCCCGTACGTGCCCGCCTCCAGCCGTTCCAGGGCCCGCTCGGTCTGCTCCAGCATCGAGGTGGCGTTCGCCGCGAGCGCCAGTTCGGACTCCCGGGTGATGTTCTTGGTGCCCGTGTCGGCCTGGTCGTCACCCGCGCCGTCGCCCGAGTCCCGCATCAGGCCGGAGATGGCCACCTCGGAGGCGTCGAGCTCGGCGCGCAGGCGCAGCACCTCGCTCATCAGCTCGCTGCGGGCCTCGTCGACCTCTCCTTGCGTCCACGGGTCCTCCCCGGGCCGTACGGCGAGCTCGCCCGGCGTGCGAGCCGCGATGCCGCGCGCCTTGGGCAGCCCACTGGTGGCGACCGCGGCGGTTTTCCTGGCCGTGCCGGTGCTCTTCTTGGCGACCACTGTGCGGGCTCCCGTCTCTAGCGCGGCGTGCGCCGCCCCCTCGGCCCCGGCCGGCTTGGCCGTGGCCTTCTTCGCGGCCGTCTTCTTGACGGCGGTCGCCTTCTTGGCGGGCGCCTTCTTCGCGACGGCCTTCTTGGCAGGCGCCTTCTTCGCGGCCGCCTTCTTCGCAGGCGCCTTTGCGGGCGCCTTCACAGCAGCCTTCTTCGCGGGCGCCGTCCCGGCGGGAGCGGCGGCCTTCCCGGTCCGAGCCCTGTCCTCGGCCTCCGTCACCTTCCCGGCGGCCTTCTTGGCAGTACTAGTACTCCCGGCGGTCTTCTTCGCCACCATGGCCGCGGCCCCTTCACATACTGTGATCTTTGCTCGCGAATCGTGCCGGAACGATAAATCGGCTCCGGCCCCACGGCAACGGGGCACGCGTCCATCGAGGTCAACCTGCATCCGTTGTGCCCATCCGGAGCCCCGGTAATCCGCCCCTCGCGCCCCACAAGGCTCCGGACCGGCGCATCGGCCCATTCGGGTCACGCCGACGCCCTTCTCCGCCCCCGGCGCCACGCCCCGTAAACCGGTCTGCCGAGCACGCCCTGGGCCCGTACACTTGGGCCCAGCGAAAGGCATGGACGGGGACGAGTAGCGTCGGACGCAGCCAGGAGCGACCCGGGGACGGTGAGAGCCCGGGGGCGAGCGCGATGTCGAAGGATCACCCCTGAGCCGCCGGAAGAAAGCCGTACGATCCCGCCCGGATCCCCGTACGGCGAGTAGAACCGGCTTCGCACCCCAATGAGGGGGCCACCGGATCCGTCCGGAGGCCAAGGAGGGTGGTACCGCGGGAGCAGCCAGCTCTCGTCCCTCCGGACGGAAGTCACATCCCGCCGGAGGAAGAGTTCAGCCTCATGACCACACCGCCGCAGTACCGCCCGGTACCCGCCCAGGTCGACCTGCCTGCCCTCGAGCACGCCGTCCTCGACTTCTGGCGCGAGAGCAAGACCTTCGCCAAGACCCTGGAGCAGTCCGAGGGCCGCCCCGAGTGGGTCTTCTACGAGGGCCCGCCCACCGCGAACGGCATGCCCGGCGCGCACCACATCGAGGCCCGCGTCTTCAAGGACGTCTTCCCCCGCTTCCGCACCATGCGCGGCTACCACGTGGCCCGCAAGGCCGGCTGGGACTGCCACGGCCTGCCCGTCGAGCTCGCCGTCGAGAAGGAGCTCGGCTTCAACGGCAAGCAGGACATCGAGGCGTACGGCATCGCCGAGTTCAACGCCAAGTGCCGCGAGTCCGTGACCCGCCACACCGACGCGTTCACCGAGCTCACGACCCGGATGGGCTACTGGGTCGACCTGGACGACGCGTACCGCACGATGGACCCCGACTACGTCGAGTCCGTGTGGTGGTCGCTCAAGGAGATCTTCAACAAGGGCCTGCTCACCCAGGACCACCGCGTCGCCCCCTGGTGCCCCCGCTGCGGCACCGGCCTCTCGGACCACGAGCTGGCCCAGGGCTACGAGACGGTCGTGGACCCCTCCGTCTTCGTCCGCTTCCCGCTGACCTCCGGCCCGCTCGCGGGCGAGGCGGCGCTCCTGGTCTGGACGACGACCCCGTGGACCCTGGTGTCCAACACCGCCGTCGCCGCGCACCCGGACGTCACCTACGTCGTCGCGCGCCGTACCGGCGACGAGGACTCCGAGAAGCTGATCGTCGCCCAGCCACTGCTGGAGAAGGCCCTCGGCGAGGGCTGGGAGGCCACCGGCGAGTCCTTCACGGGCAAGGAGATGGAGCGCTGGACGTACGAGCGCCCCTTCGACCTGGTCGAATTCCCGGCCCCCGCCCACTACGTCGTGAACGCCGAGTACGTCACGACCGAGGACGGCACCGGTCTGGTCCACCAGTCCCCCGCCTTCGGCGCCGACGACCTCGCGGTCTGCCGCGCGTACGGCCTGCCGGTCGTGAACCCGGTCCGCCCGGACGGCACCTTCGAGGAGGAGGTCCCGCTGGTCGGCGGCGTCTTCTTCAAGAAGGCCGACGAGAAGCTGACCGCCGACCTCGACGCGCGCGGCCTGCTCTTCAAGCACATCGCCTACGAGCACAGCTACCCGCACTGCTGGCGCTGCCACACGGCGCTGCTGTATTACGCGCAGCCGTCCTGGTACATCCGCACCACCGCCGTCAAGGACGCGATGCTGCGGGAGAACGAGAAGACGAACTGGTTCCCGGACTCGGTCAAGCAGGGCCGCTTCGGCGACTGGCTGAACAACAACATCGACTGGGCGCTGTCCCGCAACCGCTACTGGGGCACCCCGCTGCCGATCTGGCGCTGCGAGGAGAACCACCTCACCTGCGTCGGCTCCCGCGCCGAGCTGACCGAGCTGTCGGGCACCGACCAGTCGAACCTGGACCCGCACCGCCCGTACATCGACGACGTCACCTTCCCCTGCACGGCGCAGGGCTGCTCCCTGACCGCCGTCCGCGTGCCGGAGGTCATCGACGCCTGGTACGACTCGGGGTCGATGCCGTTCGCGCAGTGGGGCTACCCGTACAAGAACAAGGAGATCTTCGAGAAGCGCTACCCGGCGCAGTTCATCTCGGAGGCCATCGACCAGACGCGCGGGTGGTTCTACACCCTGATGGCGGTCGGCACCCTCGTCTTCGACAAGTCCTCCTACGAGAACGTGGTCTGCCTCGGCCACATCCTCGCCGAGGACGGCCGCAAGATGTCCAAGCACCTGGGCAACATCCTCCAGCCGATCCCGCTCATGGACCAGCACGGCGCGGACGCGGTGCGGTGGTTCATGGCGGCCGGCGGCTCCCCGTGGGCGGCTCGGCGCGTGGGCCACGGCACGATCCAGGAGGTGGTCCGCAAGACCCTCCTGACCTACTGGAACACGGTCGCCTTCCAGGCCCTGTACGCCCGTACGTCGAACTGGGCGCCGTCCGCCTCGGACCCGGCCCCGGCCGACCGCACGGTCCTGGACCGCTGGCTGCTCTCGGAACTCCACACCCTGACGACCGAGGTCACGGAGGCGATGGAGGCGTACGACACCCAGCGCGCCGGCAAGCTGCTCTCCGCGTTCGTCGACGACCTCTCCAACTGGTACGTCCGCCGCTCCCGCCGCCGCTTCTGGCAGGGCGACGCCGCCGCGCTGCGCACCCTGCACGACGTGGTCGAGACGGTCACCCGGCTGATGGCCCCGCTGACCCCCTTCATCACGGAGCGGGTCTGGCAGGACATGATCGTCCCGGTCACCCCGGACGCGCCGGAGTCGGTGCACCTGTCGACGTGGCCGGTGGCGGACGCGGCGCTGGTGGATCCGGTCCTCTCGCAGCAGATGCTGCTGGTACGCCGCCTCGTGGAGCTGGGCCGGGCGACGCGTGCGGAGTCGGGCGTCAAGACCCGCCAGCCGCTGTCGCGGGCGCTGGTGGCGGTCTCGGGCTTCGAGACCCTCTCCCCGGAGCTGCACTCCCAGATCACGGAGGAGCTGAACGTCTCCTCCCTGGCCTCCCTGTCGGAGGTCGGCGGCTCGCTGGTGGACACGACGGCCAAGGCGAACTTCCGTGCGCTGGGCAAGCGCTTCGGCAAGGGCGTGCAGGACGTCGCGAAGGCGGTGGCCGCGGCCGACGCGGCGGCCCTGTCGCTGGCCCTGCGGTCCGGCTCCGCCGAGGTCGAGGTGAACGGCTCGCCGGTCGCCCTGACCCCGGAGGAGGTCATCATCACGGAGACCCCGCGCGAGGGGTGGTCGGTGGCGTCCGACTCCGGCGCGACGGTCGCCCTGGACCTGGAGATCACCCCGGAGCTGCGGCTGGCGGGCCTGGCCCGTGACGCGATCCGCCTGATCCAGGAGGCCCGCAAGAACTCCGGCCTCGACGTGGCGGACCGTATCGCCCTGCGCTGGTCCTCGTCGGACCCGGAGGTCGTGACGGCCCTGACGGACCACGCGGCGCTCATCGCGGACGAGGTCCTGTCCACGGACTACGCCTCGGGCGAGGGGGACGCCGCCTTCGGCGCCCCCTTCACGGACGAGTCCCTGTCCCTGACCTTCCGCCTCCGCAAGGCCTAGTCCGACCGCAGCGGCCCGTATCCCCACCCGGGGGTACGGGCCGCTTCGCGTGTCCGGGGCGCCGCCCCGATCTTCAGCCCCGCCGGCGGCGGAGGCGCGGGGTCCGGGGCGGAGCCCCGGCAGCGGTGCCGGGCGCGCAAACGGGCCGGGCCCGGTTGCCCCCTGAGGGGAACCGGGCCCGGCCCGTGCGACTGCCGACAGACGCGGCGGCGGCGCTTAGTTGTCGTCCTCGTCGATCAGGAAGCCCCGCATGGGAGACGGCGCCTGCTGCATCGGCTGCGGAGCAGCCGGCCGCACCGGAGCCATCGGCTGCGTCATCGCCGGGGACATCTGCTGCTGACCGCCGTAGGACGGGGCCATCGGGGAGGGACCGCCCATGGGGGACGGGCCGCCCATCGACGGGCCACCCATGGAGTGCCCCATCGCACCGGCCGGAGCCATCGACGGCGACGGCGCCGGCGGCAGCGCGGGACCGGCGGGGTTGCGCGGCGGGGCCAGGGAGTCGTCGGCCTGGGTCTCGAGCTGGCGCAGCTGCGACTCCAGGTAGGACTTCAGGCGCGTACGGTACTCACGCTCGAAGCCTCGCAGGTCCTCGACCTTGCGCTCCAGCGTGGCGCGGGCGGACTCCAGCGAGCCCATCGCGACGCGGTGCTTCTCCTGCGCGTCCCGCTCCAGCGCGTCGGCCTTGGCACGGGCGTCCCGCTCCAGGCCCTCGGCGCGCGAACGGGCCTCGCCGACGATCTTGTTGGCCTCGGAGCGGGCCTCCGCGATCGCCTGGTCGGCGGTCTGCTGCGCCAGCGACAGGACGCGGGCGGCGCTGTCGCCACCGGGGCCCTGCTGCGGGAGCTGCTGCTGCTGGGGCTGGTGCATCTGCTGGCCCATGGGCTGCATCTGCTGCCCCATCTGCTGCATCTGCTGACCCATGGGCTGCATCTGCTGGCCGAGCGGGTTCTGTCCGCCCATGGACTGCTGCTGCATGGGCTGGCCCATGCCCTGCTGGCCCATGCCCTGCTGGCCCATGCCCTGCTGGCCCATGCCCTGCTGGCCCATGCCCTGCTGGCCGCCCATGGTGTGCTGCATGGGGCCGCCCATCGGGCCCGGACCCTGCGGTCCGTGTCCACCGGGTCCGGCCGGGAGCTGCGGCTGGCCGCCGGGCAGCTGGGGCGGGCCCATCTGCGGCTGCTGCTGCTGCGGCGGGCCGGATATGGCCGCGGGCACGGGGGCGCCGGGGCCACGCTGGTCCTGGGGTTCCGGCTTGCGCATGCCCTGCTGCTGCTGGTTCTGCGCGGCGGCGCGCGTGGCGGCAGCCAGCTTGGCGCGCAGGTCCTCGTTCTCGCGCAGCAGGCGCGTCAGTTCGGACTCGACCTCGTCGAGGAAGGCATCGACCTCGTCCTCGTCATAGCCTTCTCGGAGGCGGACGGTCGTGAACTGCTTGTTCCGCACGTCCTCGGGAGTCAGCGGCATGTCTTCTTCACCTCTACGTAGTCGTCGGCAGTCGGCAAGACCGTATCGGGACTGTCCCCGCGCCTGCGGAGAAGTTCATCGTTCACACGCTTCTCGCAGCGGTGCTCACGAAGCTGATGAGGATGTAAACGATGAGCATCAGAACGAAGAAGGACAGGTCGAGTGCCACGCCCCCGAGACGCAACGGCGGAATGAACCGCCGAAGAAGCTTGAGCGGTGGATCGGTCACAGTGTAGGTGGCCTCCAGAACGACCACCATCGCCTTGCCCGGTGTCCATGAACGTGCGAACTGGAACACGTAGTCCATGACCAGTCGGAAGATCAGCACGATGAGGAAGCACATCAGCACGATGTAGACAACCTGCAGTGCGACGCCCATCCCGTGCTTCCCTCTCCCCTGCTCCCGCTCTGTTCCCGGTCCCGTATCTGACGGATCGGTCTAGCTTTGGTTGAAGAACCCGCCCTCCGCGATGCGGGCCTTGTCCTCCGCCGTGACATCGACGTTAGCAGGCGACAGCAGGAACACCTTCTGTGTCACGCGTTCAATGCTGCCGTGCAAGCCGAACACGAGGCCGGCGGCGAAGTCCACGAGACGCTTCGCGTCCGTGTCGTCCATCTCGGTGAGATTCATGATCACCGGAGTGCCCTCACGGAAGTGTTCCCCGATGGTACGGGCCTCGTTGTAGGTCCGCGGGTGCAGCGTCGTGATGCGGTACGGCTCCCGCTCGGAGACGACCTTGGGCATGATCACGGGGGCGTTCTTCTCCAGGTTCGAGCGTTCGGGTGTGATGGATGCCACGGGGGCAATTCGCGCAGGACGTCCGTTTTCTACCGGGATTGGGATGGGCTCCCGCTGCGCCGGGGGCTGTGCAACTCGTACCGGTTCGTCCGTTACGGGCGTTTGGTGCGGGGCAGGTTGCTGTCGCCGGCGCTCCCGCTCCGGTTCCGGCTCGGGCTCGAACTCGTCGTCGGGGTCGTACCCCGGGCTGTCGTACCGGTCGTCCTCCACGAGGCCGAGGTAGACCGCCATCTTGCGCATCGCGCCGGCCATTCTCTGAGTCCTCCGCTCTGTGGTGGATCGCCCTGTCGCAGGTGTGCCGCCGTGTCACGAATGTCACCAACTGCCCGCGATCCACGTGGTCTGCCCGCTCATCAGCGGTAATGACCATATTTTCTGCTGTGGTCCGACTTTCTTCGCGACGTTACCCGAGCCGGGGTCTCGCGCCGAGTACCGCAGTGCCGACGCGTACATGTGTCGCACCGGCCGCAACGGCCTGTTCCAGGTCCGCGCTCATCCCGGCCGACACCATCGTGGCAGCCGGATGGTCCGCGCGCAGGCGGGATGACAATTCCACGAGCCGCTCGAAGGCGGCCTGTTCGCGTCCCGCGTACGGCCCGGCCAGCGGGGCCACGGTCATCAGACCGTCGATCCGCAGTCCGGGTGCGGCGGCCACGAGGTCCGCCAACTCGCCGAGCTGTTCGGGTGCCGCGCCGCCCCGGGCGGCGCGCTCCCCCGACTCGGCGTCGAGCGCGATCTGCACGAGGCAGCCGAGCTCGCGCCCGGCGCTCCCGGCGGCCGCCGAGAGTGCGGTCACCAGCTTGGGCCGGTCGACCGACTGCACCACATGCGCGTATTCCGCCACGGAACGGACTTTGTTCGTCTGCAACTGGCCGACGAAGTGCCAGCTGAGCGGCAGATCCGCGCAGGCCGCGGCCTTGGGGGCGGCGTCCTGGTCGCGATTTTCCGCAACATGACGGACCCCCAGGTCCGCCAGCAGTCGTACGTCGCTCGCCGGGTAGGTCTTGGTGACCACGATGAGGGTCACCTCTTCCCGTCCCCGCCCCGCGGCCGCGCACGCGGACGAGATACGTTCCTCCACCCGCGCGAGGTTCTCGGCCAGCTCGGCCTTACGGTCCGTCATCAATCAGTCCAACCAGACATATCCGGCGAGCCGCCCGGTCACCCGGTCGCGGCGGTACGAGAAGTGGTCCCGCGACTCCAGTGTGCAGACCGGGGACCGGTGGGTGTTCACCACCCCCGCCTCGGCCAGCTGCGCGTGCACCCCCGCGACCACGTCCACGGCCGGAGTCCCCCAGCTGGTCTCGGCATAAGCGGACGGCACCGCCCCGGCGACCTCGTCCCGCATCGCGGCGGGCACCTCGTAACAGTGGCCGCAGACGGCGGGTCCGGTACGGGCGATCATGCGCGCGGGTTCGGCTCCGAGCGAGACCATCGCCTCGACGGCGGCGGTCACGACCCCCGCGACCAGCCCGGGCCGCCCGGCGTGGACGGCTCCCGCGACACCGGCGACGGGGTCGGCCAGCAGGACCGGGGTGCAGTCGGCGGTGAGGACGGCGAGGGCGAGCCCCCGCCGGGTGGTCACCACCGCGTCCACACCGGGCAGGTCCGAAGCGGAATCCCACGGGGCGTCCACGACGGCCACGTCCCGGCCGTGCACCTGGTTCATCCAGACCACCCGGTCCGGGCCGATGCCCAGGGACTTCGCCGCGGCGGCCCGGTTCGCACGAACGGCGGCCGGGTCGTCTCCGACCGCGCCGCCGAGATTGAGCTCCTCGTACGGAACGGCGCTCACTCCACCCCACCGGTCGGTGAAGGCGAAGTGGGCGCCGCTCTCGCTGTGCTGCTCCAGCGTCACTTCAAGAAGTCCGGGACATCCAGCTCTTCGGCCGGGCTGTCCTGGTACGGCCGGGCCGTCGGGACCTGCGGCGCGGGGGACTCGACCGGGGCCGCCTCGACGGGGGCCGGGGGCTCCTCGCGCGGGGTGACCGAGCCGAGTCCGCCGAACGCCGGGCGGACCGGGTCGGCGGCGCGGACCGGCGCGGGGGCCGGCTCCTCGCGCTTGGACGCGGCGCCGATGACGTTGTCCCGGCGGGCCGGGGGCTGTCCGCCGTCGAAGCCGGCCGCGATGACGGTGACCCGTACCTCGTCGCCCAGCGCGTCGTCGATGACGGCGCCGAAGATGATGTTCGCCTCGGGGTGCGCGGCCTCGCTCACCAGCTGCGCGGCCTCGTTGATCTCGAAGAGACCGAGGTCCGAGCCGCCGGAGATGGAGAGCAGCACACCGCGGGCGCCGTCGATGGACGCCTCCAGCAGCGGCGAGGAGATCGCCATCTCGGCGGCGGCCACCGCGCGGTCGTCGCCGCGGGCCGAGCCGATGCCCATCAGGGCCGAGCCCGCCTCGGACATCACGGACTTGACGTCCGCGAAGTCGAGGTTGATCAGACCAGGGGTGGTGATCAGGTCGGTGATGCCCTGGACGCCCGAGAGCAGGACCTGGTCGGCCGACTTGAAGGCGTCGAGGACGCTGACCTGGCGGTCCGAGATGGACAGCAGCCGGTCGTTGGGGATGACGATGAGGGTGTCGACCTGCTCGCGGAGCTGGGCAATGCCGTCCTCGGCCTGGTTCGCGCGGCGCCGGCCCTCGAAGGTGAACGGCCTGGTGACCACACCGATCGTCAGGGCGCCCAGCGAGCGCGCGATGTTGGCGACGACGGGTGCGCCGCCGGTTCCGGTGCCGCCGCCCTCACCGGCGGTGACGAAGACCATGTCGGCCCCCTTGAGGACCTCCTCGATCTCCTCGCGGTGGTCCTCTGCCGCCTTGCGGCCGACGTCCGGGTTGGCGCCGGCGCCGAGACCCCGGGTGAGTTCCCGGCCGACGTCGAGCTTGACGTCGGCGTCGCTCATCAACAGCGCCTGGGCGTCCGTGTTGATGGCGATGAACTCGACGCCCTTGAGACCGACCTCGATCATTCGGTTGATGGCATTGACACCACCGCCGCCGACACCGATGACCTTGATGACTGCGAGGTAGTTCTGCGGTGCTGCCACGTCGAAGGCCTCTCGCCTCGAGTTACGTGTCGCCGCCTCGCGGACCTGCGTTGCGACGACTGATGCCGAAAGTGGGACGGTCCGTACGCGCCGACCCGAACCCTCACCCTGAAGTTTAGGGTGAGGAGTGTGTCTGTTCCTTGGACTCTTCCGAACAGGACACTAAGTCGACAAGTAGCGCGTGTTCAACGAACACGCCGAACCTCCCGTTTTTCTTTTCACCCTATGTGATCACCCGTATCGCTGGCCAACCAGGGTGCGTCGCTGCTCGGTCCGACGTCAACTCCCGGACACCGAGGGGGCGGTGGGGACGCTCACGTCAAAGTGGCTCGCCTTCGGCGAGGCCTTCAGGAGTGCGGTCAGCGCTCGGCCTTTCGCCTCACCCAGTTCGCCGCTCCCCCAGACCACGGTCCGGCCGCCGGTCAGCTCCAGCACGACCGAATCGTACGACCCGACCTTGACCTGCACGGTCTCCTTGGCGACGGCCTGCGGGAGGCCGCCGGCGACGCCGACGGCCTCGTGCAGCAGCCGCTCCTCGTCGAAGCGGCGGCCGCTCGGCGACTGCGCGGCGTTCAATTCGAGGACCGCGACGCCCGCGGGTGCTTTCGCGACAGTGTCGAATCGCACACCCGAAGCGTCCACTTCCACGAAGTTGGCGTCCTTTCTGATGAGCAGGACGGGTTTGCGTTCCGTCACTTTCAGACCGATTCCGTGCGGCCAGGCCCGCACCACATCGACCGAATCGATGCGGGGCAGGCGGCCGCGGAGCCGGCTCGCGATCTCGTCGGTGTCCACGGACACCAAGGGCGCGCCGACGGGCACGGCGGCGGCCGCCAGCACCTGTTGCGAGGTGAGGACCCCGGTGCCGCTCGTGGTCACCTTCTCGATCCGCAGCCAGGAGGAGCCGTAGAGCACCCAGGTGCAGCCGGCGGCCAGCAGCAGCGCGGCGGCGAGAGCGACCACCAGGACGGGGCCCCGGCGCAGGCCCTTCAGGGAAGGGCCCTGCCCGCCGGGGCCTCGCGGGCCGGATCTCCTGGACGGCTTCGGGGGCTTGGGCGGCCGGGCGGAGCCGGGTCCCTTGCGGGCAGCCCCCGAGTTGCCGCGTTCCTCGGTCGTCGCTCCGGCCACTCCTGTGCCTCCTGCGTCCGTGCCTTCCCGCCTCAGCGGTTCCTTTGGGCGGCAATCGCCTCGTACACCATCGCGACCAGCAGCTCGTCGGCGTCCCGGCGCCCGAACTCACCGGCGGCGCGGGACATCTCGTACAGGCGGTGCGGGTCGGCGAGCACCGGGAGGACCTGGCTGAGCACCCACTGGGGCGTCAGTTCCGCGTCGTCCACGAGCAGGCCACCGCCGGCCTTGACCACCGGCTGGGCGTTGAGCCGCTGTTCGCCGTTGCCGATCGGCAGCGGGACGTAGGCGGCGGGGAGCCCGACGGCGGAGAGTTCGGCGACGGTCATCGCACCCGCGCGGCACAGCATCATGTCGGCGGCGGCGTACGCGAGATCCATCCGGTCCACGTACGGTACCGGCACATACGGCGGCATCCCGGGCATGTTGTCGACACGCGGCAGTTCGTTCTTCGGCCCGACCGCGTGCAGGATCTGGATCCCGGAGCGCTGGAGCGTCGGCGCGACCTGCTGGATCACCTCGTTGAGGCGGCGGGCGCCCTGCGAGCCGCCGGAGACCAGCAGGGTCGGCAGGTTGGGGTCCAGGCCGAAGGCGGCACGCGCCTCCGGGCGGACCGCGGCCCGGTCGAGGGTGGAGATGGAGCGCCGCAGCGGGATGCCCACGTAGCGGGCGCCGCGCAGCTTGCTGTCGGGCGTGGAGACCGCGACGGCGTGCGCGTACCGGGAGCCGATCTTGTTGGCCAGTCCGGGCCGGGCGTTGGCCTCGTGGACGATGATCGGCACCCCGAGCCGCTTGGCGGCGAGGTAGCCGGGCAGGGCCACGTAGCCGCCGAAGCCCACGACGCAGTCGGCCTTGGTGCGCAGGAGGATCTCCTCCGCGGCCTTGATCGTGCCGCGCAGCCGTCCGGGGACGGTGATCAGCTCTGGGGTTGGCTTGCGGGGCAGCGGTACGGCGGGGATCAGTCCCAGCTCGTAGCCGCGCTCCGGCACCAGGCGGGTTTCGAGTCCGCGTTCCGTGCCGAGGGCGGTGATGCCCACGGAAGGGTCCTGCCTGCGCAGGGCGTCCGCGAGGGCGAGCGCCGGCTCGATGTGGCCGGCGGTCCCCCCACCGGCTAGTACGACATGCACCGAAATTCACCGCTCTCCGGACGGACGCTTCTTGACGCGCCGTCTCATCGACTTCCATCTCTGCCCGGCCCGCAGCCGCCCGTTCTTCGGCCGCCGCATCGCGAGCGCCGCGCGCGCGGCGGGCTCCTCCCGCGCGAAGGCGATGAGCAGTCCGACCGCGAACATGGTCGGCAGCAGGGCTGACCCTCCGTAGGAGAACAGCGGGAGCGGGACCCCGGCGATCGGCAGCAGACCGAGCACCGCACCGATGTTGATCACGGCTTGCGCCGTGATCCAGGTGGTCACGCCTCCCGCGGCATACCGTACGAAGGGGTCCTCCGTGCGTCCGGCCACGCGGATACCCGCATAGCCTAGGGCCGCGAACAGGGCGAGCACCGACAGCGTCCCCGCCAGACCCAGTTCCTCGCCGGTGATGGCGAAGATGAAGTCGGTGTGGGCCTCTGGCAGTTGCCCCCATTTTTCCACACTGGCACCCAACCCGGAACCGAACCATCCGCCGGAAGCCAGCGCATAGATTCCGTGCACGGCCTGCCAGCACAGATCGTTCCTGCCCGGTTCCGTCGCACCGATGCACGCGAGCCGGTCCATACGGTGCGGGCTGGTCTTGATGAGCAGCGCGACGATCGCACCCGCGAAGGCCAGCACCCCCACGAACATCCGCGTGGGCGCCCCGGCCAGCCACAACAGGCCGAACAGGATGGCTCCGAGGATCATCGCGGTGCCCATGTCCCCGCCGAGCATGATGAGCCCGAGCAGTGCGAAGGCGACCGGGACCAGCGGTACCAGCAGGTGCTTCCACTGGCTCAGCAGCCCCTTGTCGCCCTTGCGTGCCAGCAGGTCGGCGCCCCACAGGATCAGGGCCAGTTTGCCGAATTCACTGGGCTGGAGCATGAACGGACCGCCAAGGGAGATCCAATTCTGGTTGCCGTTGATCGCCACCCCTATCCCGGGGACCTGGACCAGGACCATCAGGAAGACCGTGCCGGCGAGCACGGGATAGGACAGGGCCCGGTGGAGTTTGACGGGCATCCGGGAGGCGCCCAGCAGCAGTCCGGTGCCGATCAGGGCGGCGAGGAACTGCTTCTTGAAGAAGTACGCGTCTCCCAGGCCGAGCTGGAGCGCCTTGATCATGGAGGCGGAGTAGACCATCACCAGGCCGAGCACGGTGATGAGCAGCGAACTGCCGAAAATCAGGTAATACGCAGTGAGCGGCCGGTCCCAGGCCCGGCGCAACTGCTGTTGCGTACGCCGCAGCCCGTCCAGGGGGCCCCGCCCGGCGGGCCGCTTCCCGCCGCCCGCGAGGCGTTTGCGGCCCTGCGGTCTGACGGTCTTCACGGCGGACGGCCGCCGTCCCGGCAGCACTTGCTTGGCCGGCATCTCTGTCATCCCCTCCACTCGTACGCGGCGAGCAGCCGGCCGGCCGGAGGGAACCCGCCCTGGATCGACCGGACCTAGGCGCTCTCGGCAGCCAGTTCGCGCACCGCGTCGGCGAACGCGTCCCCACGCTTGTTGTAGTTCGCGAACATGTCCATCGAGGCACAGGCAGGTGCCAGCAGAACCGTGTCGCCGGGCTCGGCGAGCCGGGCCGCTTCCCGGACCGCTGCGAGCATCGCCCCAGTGTCGGTCCGCTCGAGGTCCACGACCGGGACCTGCGGGGCGTGTCGCGCCAGCGCCTCGGCGATCAGCGCCCGGTCGGCGCCGATCAGCACCACGCCGCGCATCCGCTTCGCGGACTTGCGGACGAGTTCGTCGAAGGTCGCGCCCTTGGCGAGGCCGCCGGCGATCCAGACGACCGGCTCGAAGGCCGCGAGGGAGGCCTCGGCCGCGTGGGTGTTGGTGGCCTTGGAGTCGTCGATGTACGTGACCCCGGCCACCTCGTCCACGTGCGCGACCCGGTGCGCGTCGGGGCGGAAGTCGCGCAGCCCGTCACGGACCGCGCGCGGCTCCACGCCGAAGGCGCGGGCGAGCGCCGCGGCGGCGAGCGCGTTGGCGATGTTGTGCGGGGCGGGCGGGTTGACGTCCTCGACGTGCGCGAGCTCCTGGGCGTTCTTCTGCCGGTTCTCCACGAAGGCCCGGTCGACGAGGATGCCGTCGACCACGCCGAGCATGGAGGGGCCGGGGGCGCCGAGGGTGAAGCCGATGGCCCGGCAGCCCTCTTCGACGTCGGCCCGCACGACCAGGTCCTCGGTGGCCCGGTCGGCCACGTTGTAGACGCAGGCGACCTGGTTGCCCTCGTAGATCCGGCCCTTGTCGGCGGCGTACGCCTCCATGGAGCCGTGCCAGTCGAGGTGGTCCGGGGCGAGGTTCAGGACGGCCGCGGAGTGGGCCCGTACCGAGGGCGCCCAGTGCAGTTGGTAGCTGGAGAGCTCGACGGCGAGGACGTCGTAGGTCTCCTCGCCGGTCACCACGTCGATGATCGGCGTGCCGATGTTCCCGACGGCCGCGGTCCGCAGGCCGGCGGCCTTGAGGATCGAGGCGAGCATCTGGGTGGTGGTGGTCTTGCCGTTGGTCCCGGTGATGGCGAGCCAGGGGGCCGCGTCGGGGCCCCGCAGCAGCCAGGCGATCTCGACGTCGCCCACGACGTCCACACCCGCCGCGGCGGCGGCTTCGAACAGCGGGCTGTCGGGCTTCCAGCCCGGCGAGGTGACCACCAGGTCCGTGCCCTCGGGGAGCAGCTCGCCCGCCGGGGCGCCGTCGTCCGGGCGGCCGAGGCGGACCTCGATGCCCTGCCCCGCGAGCTCGGCGGCCCGCGCGCGGTGCGCGTCGCCGTCCCCGCTGTCGACGACGGTCACCCTGGCGCCGAGGCCGGCCAGGGCGCGGGCGGCACTGATGCCGCTCACGCCGAGGCCGGCGACGGTGATGTTCTTGCCGTGCCAGGAGGTCACTTGTCGGCTGCCCATCCCGCGTAGAAGAGACCGAGACCCACGATCACGCACATGCCCTGGATGATCCAGAAGCGGACCACGACAAGGACCTCGGACCACCCCTTGAGTTCGAAGTGGTGCTGGAGCGGAGCCATCCGGAAAACGCGCTTCCCGGTCAGCTTGAAGGAGCCGACCTGGATGACCACCGACATCGTGATGAGGACGAACAGGCCGCCGAGGAGCGCCATCAGGAACTCCGTGCGGGAGCAGATCGCGAGGCCGGCGAGCGCGCCGCCGAGGGCCAGCGAACCGGTGTCACCCATGAAGATCTTGGCGGGCGAGGTGTTCCACCACAGGAAGCCGAAGCAGGCGCCCATCAGGGCGGAGGCGACGACCGCGAGGTCCAGCGGATCGCGCACCTCGAAACAGGCGGCCGGGTTGGTCAGGGTCTGCGCGTTGACGCAGGACTCCTGGTACTGCCAGACGCCGATGAAGGTGTAGGCGCCGAAGACCATCACGGCGGCGCCGGTGGCCAGGCCGTCCAGACCGTCGGTCAGGTTCACGCCGTTGGACATGGCCAGGATCATGAACAGCGCCCAGACCACGAACAGCACCGGGCCGATCTGCCAGCCGAAGTCCGTGACGAACGACAGCTTGGTGGAGGCCGGGGTCAGCCCGCGCGCGTCCGAGAACTGGAGCGCGAGCACCGCGAAGGCGATGCCGACGATCAGCTGGCCGGCCATCTTCGCCTTGGCCCGCAGACCGAGCGAGCGCTGCTTGACGATCTTGATGTAGTCGTCGAGGAACCCGACCAGGCCCATGCCCGCCATCAGGAACAGGACGAGCAGACCCGAGAACGTCGGCTCACTGGAGGTGATGACCTTAGTCAGGACGTACGCGACGAGCGTCGCCAGGATGAAGGAGATGCCGCCCATGGTGGGCGTGCCCTTCTTCCCGGCGTGGCCGCGGGGGCCGTCGTCGCGGATGAACTGGCCGTAGCCCTTGCGGGCCAGACCCTTGATCAGCAGCGGGGTGCCGATGAGCGTGAGGAAGAGTCCGATGACTCCCGCGAACAGAATCTGCCTCATCGGCCGGCGACCTCGCCCTCGCGCTCCAGCAACGCCAGCGCGACCCGCTCCAGGCCGATCGACCTGGAAGCCTTCACCAGCACGACGTCACCCGGGCGCAGTTCACTGCGCAACAGGTCGACCGCCGCCTGCGCGTCGGACACGAGCACCGACTCCTCACCCCACGAACCCTCGTTATATGCGCCCAGTTGCAGCCAGGACGCTTCCCTGCCCCCGACTGCGACGAGCTTGCTCACGTTGAGCCGGACGGCAAGCCGTCCCACCGCGTCGTGCTCGGCCAACGATGCGTCACCGAGCTCGGCCATCGGGCCGAGCACCGCCCACGTACGTCCCCCCTTCGCCCTGGCGGAGCCGCCCATCGCGGCAAGTGCGCGCAGAGCGGCCCGCATGGACTCGGGATTCGCGTTGTAGGCGTCGTTGACGATCGTCACGCCGTCCGCCCGCTCGGTGACCTCCATCCGCCACCGGGACAAGGTGCCCGCCCCGGAGAGCGCGGTGGCGATCTCGTCGACGGACATGCCCAACACGTGGGCGACGGCGGCCGCGGCGAGCGCGTTCGACACGTGGTGCTCACCGTACAGGCGCAAGGTCACATCACTGCACCCGGTCGGTGTGTGGAGTGTGAAGGAGGGCTGCCCCCCGGGTGTCATCCGCACCTCGGTGGCCCGCACTTCGGCGTCCTCGGCCTCCCCGAAGAGGACCGTACGGGCCTTCGTGCGGGCGGTCATCGCGCGCACCAGGGGGTCGTCGGCGTTCAGTACGGCGATTCCGCCGTCCGCCTCGGCCGGCAGGGCCTCCACCAGCTCCCCCTTGGCCTGCGCGATCTGCTCGCGGCCGCCGAACTCGCCGATGTGGGCGGTCCCGACGTTCAGGACGAGGCCGATCCGCGGCGGGGTCAGGCCGGTGAGGTAGTCGATGTGGCCGATCCCGCGGGCGCCCATCTCCAGCACCAGGTGCCGGGTCCGCTCGGTGGCGCGCAGGGCGGTGAGCGGCAGGCCGATCTCGTTGTTGAGGGAGCCGGGCGTCCACACGGTGGGCGCGTGGGCCTGGAGCACCTGGGCGATGAGGTCCTTGGTGGAGGTCTTCCCGGCGGAGCCGGTCAGGGCCACCACGTCGGTGCCCAGCCGCTCGACGACGGCCCGGGCGAGGGCGCCGAGGGCCTTCTCCACGTCGGGGACGACGATGGCGGGCACGCCGACGGGCCGGGTCGCGAGTACCGCCGCGGCTCCGGCGCCGACCGCGCGCTCGGCATAGTCGTGGCCGTCGACGTGTTCACCCGCGAACGCGGCGAACAGACTGCCGGACTCCACCTGGCGGGAGTCGATGACGACGGGCCCGGTGATGCGGACGGACGGATCCGGTATGTCGTGGGGCCGCCCGCCGGTGATGTCGGCGATCTCGGCGAGGGAAAGGGCGATCACTGGTTCACCTCGGCCTGTCGGTGGCTGTGCTGCGCCGTCTCGATCGCGGCGCGCAGTACGGCGCGGTCGTCGAAGGGACGTACGACGCCCGCGGTGTCCTGGCCCTGCTCGTGGCCCTTGCCCGCCACCAGCACGGTGTCGCCGGGCTCGGCGCGCGCGACGGCGGCGGCGATGGCCGCGGCCCGGTCGGCGTCGACGAGGACGGTGCCCCGCTCGGCGGGCGGCACGGACACGGCGCCTTCGAACATCGAGGCGAGGATCGCGAGGGGGTCCTCGGAGCGCGGGTTGTCGGAGGTCAGGACGGCCGTGTCGGCGAACCGGGCGGCCGCCGCACCCATCGGGGCGCGCTTGGTGGTGTCGCGGTCGCCGCCGCAGCCGAGCACGACGTGCAGCTTTCCGGTGGTGACCTCGCGCAGTGCGCGGAGCACCGATTCCACGGCGTCCGTCTTGTGCGCGTAGTCGACGACCGCCAGGTACGGCTGGCCCGCGTCCACCCGCTCCAGGCGGCCCGGGACCCCGGGGACCGCGGCGACGCCGTCGGCGGCGGTCTGCGGGTCGAGGCCGGCGGCGGCGAGGGTGACGATCGCGGCGACGGTGTTGGCGATGTTGAACGGGCCGGGCAGCGGGGCGGTGGCCCGTACGCGCTGTCCGTCCGGCCCGACCAGGGTCAGGGTGGAGTCCATGTGTCCGCAGACCACGTCCTCGGCCCGCCAGTCGGCGGCCGGGTCGCCGGTGGCGGAGAAGGTGACCATCGGGATCGCCGACTCCTTGGCGAGGCGGCGGCCGTACTCGTCGTCGACGTTGACCACGCCGAGGCGGGCGCGGCGCTCGGTGAAGAGCTGCGCCTTGGCCTGGAAGTAGTCCTCCATGTCGGAGTGGAACTCCATGTGTTCCGGGCTCAGGTTGTTGAAGACGGCGACGTCGAAGACGCAGCCGTCGACCCGGCCGAGCACCAGCGCGTGGCTGGAGACCTCCATGGCGACGGCCTCGACCCCGCGTTCGCGCATGACGGCGAAGAGGGCCTGGAGGTCGGTGGCCTCGGGGGTGGTGCGCTCGGACTTGATGCGCTCGTCCGCGATGCGCATCTCGACGGTGCCGATGAGTCCGGTCTTGCGTCCGGCTCCGCGCAGTCCGCCTTCGACGAGGTAGGCGGTGGTGGTCTTGCCGGAGGTGCCGGTGATGCCGATCCGCAGGAGGCCCTCACCCGGCCGGCCGTAGATCGTGGCGGCCAGTTCGCCCATCCGGCCGCGCGGGTCGGTGACCGCGAGGACCGGCAGTCCGGTCGCGGCGGCGCGTTCGGCGCCCGCCGGATCGGTCAGCACGGCCGCGGCGCCGAGGGCGGCCGCCTGGGTGGCGAAGTCCGCGCCGTGCAACCGGGCACCGGGCAGGGCCGCGTACAGGTCACCGGGGCGCACGGCACGGGAGTCGTGCGTGATGCCGGTGATCTGCGGCTGTGGTGCGCCCGGGGCTCCGATGTCCAGCAGGGTGGCCAGCTCGCCCAGTGGGATCGGGCGGACGGACGCGGGCCTGGGCGCTCCCGGCGGCGCTGCCGGGGCGTCATTCTGGGCGGTTCTGGGCTGATCAGCGTGGGGCACGGCGGTGAGCGTACCGGGCTCGGCGGGGCGGTCGCGAAGTGAGGGCCCCGCCGCGGAGCCGGGGGCCGGGCGGTTCCCGGGTTTCGGGGTGATCGTTGTCACTGATGGTGCCTCACGCTTTTCTGGCGGCCGGCCGGGCGGGACGGTCACCGGCCGGGCTGCGGGTTGGGCTGCGCATTGGGCTGGGTACCGGCCTGCGGCCCCGGTTCGTAGGTGACCGGGAGTCCGGCGGGGGCGGTGCCGGTGGGGGCGACCTGAAGGGTCTTGAGGGCGAACTCCATGACCTTCTTGTAGATGGGCCCGCAGATCTGGCCGCCGAAGTAGCTGCCCTTCGTCGGGTTCTGGATGGCGCAGTAGACGGTGATGCGGGGGTTGTCGGCGGGTGCGAAGCCGGCGAAGGAGGCGGTGTAGCCCTTGTAGCGGCCGGTGGCCGGGTCCACCCGGTTGGAAGTGCCGGTCTTGCCGCCGACCCGGTAGCCGGGGATGCGGGCCTTGGTGCCGGTGCCGTCCTGGTCGTCGACCACCGATTCGAGCATGTGCGCGAGGGATGTGGCGGTCTCCGGGCTGATCACGGGGGTCCGCGCGGGAGCGGGGGCGGCGGTGAAGCGGCCGTCGGGGCCCTTGGTGCCACGGACCAGCGTCGGCTCGATCCGGACCCCGCCGTTGGCGATGGTCGAGTACACGGAGGCCGCCTGCATGGCGTTGAGGGACAGGCCCTGGCCGAAGGGGATCGTGAACTGCTGGGAGGTGGACCAGGCCTCGGGCTTGGCGAGGATGCCCCGGGACTCGCCGGGGTAGTCCAGGCCGGTGGGCCGGCCGATGCCGAACTTGGTCAGGTAGGAGTACAGGACCTTGTTGGCCTCGGACTGGGTGGCACCGAGCTGGCCGGTGGCCAGGATGGTGCCGATGTTGGAGGACTTGGCGAGGACCCCGTTGAGGGTCAGGTACCAGGTCGGGTGGTCGATGTCGTCCTTGAAGAGGCGGTCGCCGCGGTGCAGCCGGTTGGGGACCTCGACGTGGGTCTCGGGGGTGGCCTTCTTCTCCTCCAGTACGGCGGCCATCGACATCACCTTGGCGGTGGAGCCGGGCTCGTACACGTCTTGGAGCGCCGCGTTGCCCATGGCGGCGGAGCTGGCCTTGGTCAGGTCGTTGGGGTCGAAGCCGGGGGCGTTGGCCATGGCGAGGACCTCGCCGGTGCGGGTGTCCTGGACGACGACGTAGCCGCGGTCGGCCTCCGACTTGGCGACCTGCTCGGTGATGGCGCTCTGCGCGGCCCACTGGATGTCGCGGTCGATGGTCAGCTCGATGTCGTCGCCGGGTACGGCGGGCTTCTCGCTGGAGCCCGCGGTGGGCACTCGGCGGCCGCCGGACTGGGCGTAGGTGAGCTCGCCGTCCTTGCCGGACAGCTTCTTGTCGAGGGAGGACTCCAGGCCGCCGCCGCCCTTGCCCTCGGCATTGACGTAGCCCAGTATCCCGGCGGCGAGGTCCCCGCCCGGGTACACGCGCTTGCTGCTGTCCTCCTTGAACACGCCGGCGAGGACGTTGGCGCCGGGGCCGTTGTTCCTGCGGTCGGCGGCGGCCTTGTCGGCGAAGACCCGCTGGAGGTCCTTGATCTGGTTCCAGACCTGCGGGGTCTGGCGGCGGGCCAGGATGACGTAGCGGGTGTTCTTGGTCCTGAGGCGCTCGGTGAGCTCCCTGGCGTCCTTGCCGAGGATCGGGGCGAGGAGGGCCGCGGCCTGTTCGGGGGCGTCGGGGGCCTTGCTGTCCTGCGGCGTGAACATCTTGGGGTCGGCCGTGATGTCGTACGCGTCCACGCTGGTGGCCAGGGCCACGCCCTTGCGGTCGGTGATCTCCCCGCGCTCCGCGGCCAGGGTGTAGCTGGCGAAACGGTTCTCGGAGGCCTTGGCGGAGTAGGCGGAGGCGTCGACGGCCTGGACCTGCAGGAGCCGTACGACGAAGGCGAGCATGACCAGCGTCAGCCCGACGCTGACCAGGCGCAGCCGGGGCTTGGGCTTGCCGAGGCCGGCGCAGCGCTCGTGCAGGATCTCCAGGAGCCGGCGGCGGCCGAGGGCGGCGAAGCCGTGGCCGCCGGAGGTGTGGGTCCGGCC
>NZ_JBHWVJ010000051.1:0-53378 GCF_042736725.1 Streptomyces sp. NPDC060028
CGGCACGGCGCCTCGCCGTGTTGTCGGACCGCGCAAGTACGTCCAGTACGAGACGGGGTCCTCCGCCTTGCGATGCACCGCACCGGACACCGCGACCCGGCAAACCTTTTCGGCCACAGCACCAGCGCTGTGGCCGTCTGCCCGCCGGCGGCGTTCCCTGGCCCGCTACCCCGCGGTGCGGCCGCTCGCGAGGGGCCACTCGCGGTTGAGGGTGCCCAGCGGGATGCGGCGCTCGATGACCGGTGTGCCGAACAGGGACAGCGCGAAGTGGAGCTGGCCGCTCAGGTCGAAGCCGCCGTGCAGCGCCCAGGAGCCGCTCACCGAGGTCTTGCCGTCGGTGGACGCGCTCGCCTTGGCGTCGGCCTCGCCGCGCAGGTACGGGGCGAAGTCGGCGGTGACGCCGACGGCCCCGTACAGGCCCACGGAGGCCTCGGCGCCGAGGGCGCCCTTGACCCGCCCGGCGGCGGTGACGCTCGCCTTCACCGGGGAGCTGTGCACGGCCGACGTGCTGACCGGGGTCCAGCCCTTGCCCCACGCGTAGCTGCCGCCGACACGGAAGTCGCCCTTGACGTCCTGCTGGACGTCGAGGGTGACGCGGCCGTCGGCTTCCACCTGGACGTAGCAGGTCATGTCGAGGTTGACGACGACGGGCACCGGGCCCACCTGGATGACGGGGGCGCTGTGCAGCTTGGCGAACGGGATGCGCTTGGGCGTCCCGGTGCTCGCGGCGGCGCGGCCCTTGAGCTCCCACTGCGAGGACCAGGCCCCGCTCATGCCGAGGAAGGCGGAACTCGGACCGTGGCCGGCGCCCGAGCTGCCGTCGTACGAGAACTCCACCTGGGGGGCGAGCTGGACGAAGCCGGACACCGAGGCGCCGGCCGAGGCGGGGGCGTCCTGGGCGGTGTCCACCGAGGCGTCCACGTCGAGCCGCAGGTTGCCGAGCGGCAGGGTCGCGCCCTGAGGCCCGAACCGCGCGCCCTGGGGCTTCGCCCAGGAGAAGGTGACGCCCTTCATCAGTGGCTCGACGGTGACCGAGGAGGGGTCGACCGGCACCTTGCCGTCGGCCTTGTCGTCGTTGAGGGCGGAAGCGAGCGTGGTGGCGGCGGTCTTCACTTCCGTCCCGCGGTCGGTCTTGCCGACGACCTCGGTGACCTTCGCGAGCAGGCCGTCGGGGGCGCCGGGCGCGGGTGCGCTGGCGATGACGTCGCCCACCGCGACGGGAGTGCCGGGCGTGGGGGAGTGGCTCGGTGCGGCGGAACTTCCCTGGGGGGCCGCGGATATGACGGCCCGCCCGTTCGCCTTGTCGTAGGAGGCCACGCTCAGCGTGGACTTCTCGGGGCCCTTGCCGGTGCGGGTGCGGGCGATGGCCGTCGGGGCGGGCGACCCCTGCGGGGCGGCGGCCACCTCGAGCTGCCGGGTGCCGTCGGCCGTCGACGTGAGGGGGGCGGGGCTGCCCGGTTCGGCGGCATTGGTGTGCGCCACCGAGGAGCAGCCGGTGGCGGCGAGGGCCAGCGTGGTGAGGCCGGGGAGCAGGAGGCGTGTGGTGAGCGTGGTGCGCACTGAGCGGTGACCTTCGATGGGGGGAGGAGGTGTTACTGGTAAGTAACGTCAATCTGGATCATGCCATGTGCGCACGGCGGCAGTCACCTTCACTTCCGGCCAACTCGCCTGCCCGGCAAGGTGGTTGAAACTTCATTCAGGTGGATCAGTCGCCGCCGCAGCCGTAGCCGCCTCCGGCGGTCGGCGTACAGCCAGCTGTGCGCGGGACGATCGGCAGGAACCCCGGGCCTGCCGTTGCTCCACTGTCGTGCAGGCATGACGAGGCCCCGGGACGCTTGGTCCCGGGGCCTCGTCCAGCCGAAGTGGACTCTGAGATCAGAAGAAGATCAGAAGAAGATCGGAATCTCGACGCCGCTGGAATCCCAGGCCCGCATGTCGCCGCCCATCGGGCTGCCGATCATCAGGTGGTCAGGCTCGAGGGAGATCTCTCCCAAGCCGCCGCCCGTCCACTCGACGATGATGTGATCGCCGGCCGCGATGGTGAACTCTTCCGCTACGGGCTCGAAGACAACGGTGATCGATTCCGTCGGCTTCGCCGTCAGTCTGAACTTCATTGGGGCCTTCTCGATCTACAGGTTGTCCATGTACCACTGAGCCAGCTTTGCACGCTGGCCGGCACTGGGATTCGTCGGCTTGAGTTCGAGAACCTTGGCGTACGCGTCCCGGATCCTCCGGGCATGCTCCCTGGTCAGGCCCAGCTCCCTCATGGCCTTGAGCTGCGCGACACCCTTCTCGCCCTCCATCATGTCGAGGCTGCCGTCTTGCCGTCCCCAGACCAGCTTGCCGAACGGGCCACGCTTGTCGGCGTATCCCAGTTCCGTGGCGATCTCGTCCACCTTGGCGAATTCCGCCTTGACGAGTTCGGCGACCCTCTTGACGCAGTCTTCGGGGTTGGTGTTGTGGACCAGGACGGGAGACTCGCCGGCGGCCACGTAGTACGTGTGGAGGCCGTTGACGGTGAGGTTGTACGCCGACTGGAGCGTCTTCCAGCGGTGGACCCCGGCGATCCGGGCGGTGGCGCCGTCAGGCGTGCGGAGGGAGTCGCTGACCGTGAGGTCGGCCGCGTTCTTCCACGTCCTGGTGGTGTCGGACCAGAAGGGGTGGTGATCGGTGGAGGTGATGGTGCCGCCGCCGTCGGCGGCACTGAGGGTGACGTCGGTGAAGTCGCGGTCGTCGGGGGTGTGGATGGTGGCGTCGACGCGGCGCGGGCCGGTGGTGCCGGTTTCCGGGTCGGTGGCGAGGACCGAGTCACCGATGGCGATCTGCTCGATGGGACGGTAGGTGCCGTCGCCCAGGAGGACCCGGGTGCCCGCGGGGAAGCTGTTCGGCAGAGGCGGGATCGGGCACTGCAGGAATTTGTCGACCTTACGGGCGTCGATGGCCGCTTCGACGCCCTCGGCGCCCCACTTGAGGACCTTGGCGCCCTTGCCCGCCGGGATGACGCCGACGATGGCGATGGCGCAGTCGAGGACGGTGGGGTCCTGGATGCACTTCTTGATGTCGTTGAGGCCGGTGACCTCCCACACGATGGCCCGCAGGGTGGGGTCGATGGCGGGCATTTCCAGGACGGCGTCACCGGGGGCCATCAGGCAGTTGCGCCAGGCGAACTCTTCGCGGGTGGGGTGGGGGATGCAGCGGCGCGGCTGCTTCTTCTTCGCTTCCTCCTGCTGCTTCTTGCGTGCTTCCTCGGCCTGCTTGCGCCGGGTGGCCTCTTCGGCTTCGAACTTCTTCTTGACCTCGGTCCAGGCCTCGGAGGCGAGGGCGTTGGCCTCGTCCTTGCTCTTGCCTGCGGCGGTCGCCGACTCGCGGGCCTGGGTTGCGGACTCGTTGGCTCGGGCTGCCGATTCGCGTGCGTAGGCTGCGGAGAATTCGGCCTGGGCGGCGGATTCCTCGGCTGCGTCCGCGTCGCGGTCGGCGGCGGCTGCCGCGTTGCGTGCGGTGGCCGCGGAGTTCTTGGCCGCGCTGGCGCTGGCTTCGGCGGCGTTCGCGGACTTGTTGGCGTCGGCGGCGTAGACGGCGGCCGAATCGGCGGACTTCTTCGCCTGCCTGGCGTAGTCGTCGGCTTCGAGCTGGGCCTGCTTGGCCTTGGCGGCGGCCTCGGCCGCACGCCAACGGTTCGCGTTGGCCTTCGCGGCGATCCCGGAGGCTTCGGCGATCAGGCGGTCGATCTGGTTCTTGTGGTGCTCGGCGAGCTTGTCCTTGCGGTCGGCCATGAACTGGCCCACTGCCACGAACTCGTGGAGCTGGTCGGCGGGGCCGGCGAGTGCGATCTTGGCCGCGGCCTTGACCTCGGGACCACCGGTGTTGACGAGCTTGGAGGCGATGACCTGCTCGTCGCTGTTGCGCGCCGAGTACTGGCCGACCATGAGGAAGGTGGCCAGGGCCTTGCCGCTGCCGTCGGCGAGCGCCTTCTTCGTGGCGTCCTTGACACCCGGGCCGCCGAAGTTGTTGTACTTCGACACCTCGACCGCGAGATCGTCGGCTCCGGCCGTGTACTGGCCGGTCGTGTAGAAGCCGTTCACTTGCTCCGGCGTGCCCTGCAGCGCGGTCGCGGCTGCGGTGCGCACCGACGGGTAGGGGCTCTGTCCGCTGAGCTGGAAGACCCGCTCGCGGATCTCGTCCTGGCCGGCCTGCTTCCAACGGGTACGCAGGTAGGTCAGGACGCCTTCGTCAGTGCCCCCCAGCGCGTCAAGGGCGGCTTCCTGGCTCCAGGAGCCGCGCAGTTGCAGTGCTTTGAGGGCGAGGGCGCGGCCCTTGGTTGCGGTGGCCTTGGCGTCCACGTCCGGCTTGGCCGCCTCGGCGGCGAGAGCGGTCGCGGTGGCGTCGAGGCTGACGGCTTCGGCCTGCTGGGAGGCGGAGGCGGAGATGTACGCGTCGCCTTGGGCCTTGCGGGACTTGGCGCGTTCGATCGCGGCCTCGGTCCGGATCGCCAGGTCGGCGGCCTCGGTCTCCCGCGCGATCTGGACGACGTCCTTGGCCGTGGTCACTGCCTTGTCGGCGGCCTCGGCCGCCGTCTTCGCGGCGTCGGCGTGCTTCTGCGCCTCGGCAGCGGCGTTCGCCGCCTGACCCGCGTGAGCGGCCGCCTCATCGGCCGCGTCCGCGGCAGCACGGGCGTGCTTGGCCGCGGACCGGGCCGCGTCGCGGGCATCGAACGCCGCGTTGGCGGAACGCTGCGCGAGCGCGGACGCCTGATCGGCAGCCCGGTTCGCGGCGTTCGCGTGACGGCGGGCGTCCGCCGCGGCCTGACGGGCCTCGGCCGAGGAGTTGCCGGCGGCGTCCGCGTAGTTGTTCGCCTCATCCGCGGCGTCCGCGGCCGCGTTGGCGTTGTCGCCGGCGCTCTGCGACGCCTTCGCCGCGAGCCCGGCCGCGTAGGAGGCCTTGCCCGCCTGCTCGGCAGCGAGCGCCGAGGTCTCCACCAGCGCAGCCGCCGTACGGGCGATGCCCGCCAGATCCTTGGCACGGGCAGCCTGCGTGGCGTCACTACCGGCCGCGATGGCCGCGTTGTACGCGTCGTTGGCCGCGTTCGCCGCGGCTGCCGCGGCGCTCGCGGTCTGCGCGGCCGCCAGCGCCGCGATGCGCGCGGCGCGGCTGGCCGCGTTCGCCGAACTGATCGCCTGCTGGGCGGCAGCCGCCGCCGCACGGGCCGCATCTGCCGCCTGCTTGGCCTTCACCGCGGCGCGCGTCGCGTCGTTCCTCGCCAGATCCGCCTCGTGGGCGGCCTTCTGCGCGGCCTCCTTCGCCAGCGCGGAAGCGGCGATGGCGCGAGCCGAAGCCTCCTCGGCCGCCTTCGTCGCGTCCTCGGCCTGGACACCGGCCAGCTTCGCGTCCTCCGTCAACTGCGCGACGGTCGCGTACTCCTGGTCCCGGTTGCGCGCCGAGAACTGGCCGATCTCCAGGAACTCGACCATGTCATCGGGCGTTCCGCGCAGAGCGACCTTCGCAGCCGCCTTCACATTCGGACCACCCGACGCCGCAAGCTTCGAGACGGCAACCTCGTTGTCCGTCTCACGCGCCGCGTACTGGCCCTCGTTCAGGAACTTCGCGACGTCATCCGCGGTGCCCTTCAGCGCGGCCTTGCCCGCGTCCTTGACCCCGGAACCACCCAGGTTGATGATCCGTGAGACCTCGACCTGACGGTCCTCGTTCAGCGGAGCCTTCCAGCCTTCCTTCAGGAAGGTGTCCAACTGCGCCGGAGTGCCCTTCAGCGCCTGTTTGGCTGCCGTGCGGACGGCAAAACCGCCCACGTTGAAGACACGGCTGGCTCTGACGTAGTTGTCGTCGTACTCGATGGACGGTGCGGCATCCAGGAACTTCTGGATGTCGGCGTCCGAGCCGAGCAGCGCGCGCTCGGCCGCCTCCTTGATACCGGCGTCGCCGGTTCGCCAGTAGGCCACGGTCCGCATCCGGCCGAAGGGGTCCGCGTAGTCCGCTTCTTCGTCCGCTCCGGCGGGCGACGCGCCCAGCAGGCCGGCCGCCAGCGCCAGGGGCAGCAACCCGCCGCCGATGACACGCAGACTCGCCCCGTGGGCGGCACTTCTGCGCCGGCCGATTTTCGGGCGTTGCGCCCGATTGAAGAGTATTCGCCGTTTCATTCGGCAGGTTCCCCCTACGTGATCTGTGGCAGCCGTCTGTGTGCGAGTGCCTTGAAAGGCTCCGCACGCTCTCGCTGATGGGCAGCGGCAATGCGGCATCACAGCGGCGATCACGTGCGGCAGTGCGCCCGGGCGTGGTCCCCCTCCCGGTCTGGCATGACCGTATGCGCGAACCCACAGGAAATCAACCAGAGTTGAATTGTAGTCATCTGTCGTTGATTTGAAAGGGTTTGGGGGACTACAGTTCTTCCATCCGAATGCCCGCGGCGTCCTCGGGGATGAGCGGGGGCGTTTCTGGTATTCCTGCCTGGAAGGTTCTTGCGGCCTGGATGCGGTCCTGTGGGAAAGGAACACCGGCATGCATGTCTCCTACCAAGTCCTGGCGGGATTTGTGTCGTATCACTTCGGCATCGAGCCCGAAACCCTGCGCCCCGACATCACGTTCGAGGAGCTGGAGATGGACTCCCTCGCCCTGACGGAACTCGTCGTCGTCATCGAGAACGAGACCGGGATCCAGATCCCCGACGACGCCGGTGACATCGGTCCCCACACGACACTCGCCGAAGCGGCCGAGGTGGTCAGCCGGATCGGCGCATGCACCACGCGTTGAACGTGAGCACTCGACAGGTGGCGATCACCGGGCTCGGTCTCGTCACCTCCGCGGGCCACAGCACCCGCACGGTATGGGACACGATGTGCGCCGGCCGGTCGCTGGCCGCCCGTGACCCGGCACTCGCCGGCTTGCCCGTCGACTTCTCCTGCCAGGTGGGCGACTTCGACCCCACCGCGGAACTGGGCGCCCGTACGAGGCGGCGCCTGGACAGGTTCGGGCACCTGGGGCTGGCCGCCGCCCGACGGGCGATCAGCGATGCGGGCCTCGTACCGGAGAGCTGGGCCGCCGAACGCGTCGGAGTGGTCCTGGGCGTGAGCAGCAACAGCCTGGAGGGGTACGCCCGGGAATTCTCCCGTCTCGGCGGCGGCCGTCTGGGCGCCGTGTCGCCACTCGCCCTGCCCCGCAGCATCCCCAGCCTGCTCGCCGGCGAGGTCGCCATCGACCTGGGAGCCCGCGGTCCCAACTTCGTGACCACCAGCGCCTGCGCCTCGGGCACGACCGCGATCGGCGTGGCCCGGGACCTGATCCGTTCCGGCACCTGCGACATCGTCGTCACCGGCGGAAGCGAGTCGCCGCGGGCGCCGATGAACGCGACGTGCTTCACGCAGATGAAGGCGCTCTCGCGCGGCCACTCGCGCCCCGACCTGGCCTCGCGCCCCTTCGACGTCAGCCGGGACGGCCTGGTCCTCGGCGAGGGCGCCGCCGTCCTCGTGCTGGAGTCGACCGCACACGCCCGTGCCCGCGGCGCACGGGTACGAGCGTACGTCCGCGGGTACGGGGCCTCGGCCGACGCCCACCACCCCACCGCGCCCCACCCTGACGGCCGTGGCGCGGAGCAGGCGCTGCGCAGCGCCCTGGCGGACGCGGGGTGCGTGCCCGGCGATGTGGACCACATCAGTGCACACGGCACCGGTACCCCGCTCGGCGACGCCGCGGAGGCCGATGCCCTCCTTCGCGTCTTCGGCGCGCCACCCCCGGTCACCGCCGCCAAAAGTGTCATCGGGCACGCCATGGGCGCGGCCGGCGCGATCGCGGCGGCGCTCACCGTACTCGCCATCGAGCACCAGACCGTCCCGCCCACCGCCAACTTGGTGGAACAGGAACCCTGTCGCGAACTCGACATCCCCACCGGACTGCCGCGCCGCGTGCCCATGCAGGCGGCAGTCGTCAACGCGTTCGGCTTCGGTGGCCAGAACGCCGTGCTCCTGCTGACCGCTCCTTAGGCGTCGTCCAGCGCCCGCGCGATGGCCTCCGCCGCCTCGTCGATCTCGTCCTTGCCGTGGGCGCTGGTCACACCGATCCGCAGCCGTGCTCCGCCGATGGGTACCGCGGGCGGGAACAGCGGGTTCACGAGGTGGCCCCCTTCGAGGAGACGGGTGGCGATGCGTGCGGTGTCGTCGATCCGCCCGATGTGGACGAGCACGACATGGGCCGCGGAAGCGCCGATGTTCACGCCGGCCTGCCGGAGCCGATCGCGTAGCGCACTCGCGTTGTCGGCGGTGCGGGTACGAAGGAGCCCGCCTTCCTCCGTGGCCACCCGCACGGCCGCGAGGGCCGCTGCGACCGTGGCCGGGACCAGGCCCAGCGACAGCAGGTAGGCACCGGCCGAGTGGCGCAGCATGCGCATCACCCGCTCGCTGCCGCAGGCGAACCCTCCGGTGCTGGCGAAAGCCTTGCTCATGGTCCCGGTGATGACGTCGACACGGTCGAGTACGCCCAGGAGTTCGGCCGCGCCCCGGCCGTGCGGGCCCACCACGCCGCCCGAGTGTGCCTCGTCGACGATCAGCAGGGCGTCGTGGCGGTCGGCGAGATCCGCGATGCCCGCCAGCGGGGCGAAATCGCCGTCGGCGCTGAAGAGCCCGTCGACGACGATGATCCGGCGGCGGGCTCCCGCATACGCGACGAGCCCTGCCTCGAGATCGGCCAGGTCGTTGTGGCGGAAGCTGACCAGCCGTGCGCCGGAAAGACGGCCGCCCATCGAGATGGACCCGTGGTTGAGCTGGTCGGAGAGCACGACGTCGCCCGGACCCGCGAGCGTGGTCAGTACGCCGATGTTGGCTTGCATCCCGGTGGGAAACAGCGCCGCCGCGGGCTTGTCGAAGAACGTCGCCAGGGCGGACTCCAGGTCCCGGTGCAGCTCGGTGAATCCACCGACGGGCTGTGTGCCGTAGCAGTGCGTGCCGAAGCGCCGTACGGCGTCGATCGCCGCACCGGTGACGGCCGGATGCCTGCTCAGGCCCAGGTAGTCGCACGAACCGAATACGGAGACGATGCGGTCGTCGCTCAGCCTGGCCCGGGTGCCGAGCGGCTCGGAGATGACCGGGAACAGCGGGTAGTTCCCCTGTTCCCGCCATCGGTCGACGGTGTCGAGCACGCTGTTCAGGGCGGGCCCGAAGTCCATGTCGGTGGTGGTCAACGCGCCGCCCCGATCTGCGCGGTCAGCTCCCTGACCAGGTCCCCGAGGGGCAGGCCGGGTGTCAGCCGCTCCGCGAACCGGAGGGGGTCGATGACGACGTCGAACCGGGACTCCAGCGCGGTCAGCGACTCGGCCAGAAGCAGCGAGTCCATCCCCAGGTCTTCCAGGGTCAAGGCGTCCGACAGGTGATCCGGCGCCACGCGCAGCCTGACGGCGAGGATCTCCTTGACCGTGGGGCCAAGGGTCTCGGGTTGGAGATCCGTCGCGGGCAGGGGCGATGGGGCAGTCGAGAGATGCTGCACATCGGTCACGGCCGGTCTCCCTACGGGGTTTCGGTCACAGCAGCCCTGAGGCACCCACAGCCGAGACTGCTCTGCGTGGTGGACACACTACTCATGGTGACGACTGGTGGGTGGCGGACATCCCCGTGGAGACCCCCGCCGGAGGTCGTTGCGGGGAGTACGGCGCCTGCCGCCTGCCGGGCACCCCGGCGGCCCCGGAGGCCAGATAGGCGGCGGCGAGTCGCGTGCGCTGCACCTTGCCGCTGGCGGTGCGCGGCAGCATGCCCCGCGCCACGACGAAGACGTCCCGTACCGGCATGTGGAACTCCTTGCGCAGGGCGAGGCGAAGCGTGTCGGCCATACGCGATTCGTCGTCGGCGTACGCCGCGTCCCCGGCCGACGCGGTGCGGGACGGGCTGTACTCGAGGAACACCACGATGCTTTCGGCCGGTTCGTCCTGCGGCGCCACGGGAACCACCACCACGGCGGTCACCGACTCGGGACACGCGGCCGCGGCGACGGCCTCCAGATCGGCCGGTGCGTACAGCAGCCCGGCGTACTTGAAGGACTCCTTGAGGCGGCCGACGACGAACAGCTCGCCCTCGACGAAAGCTCCGAGGTCGCCCGTGGGGACGAAACCGTCGGGGTGGGCCGCCTCCCATCGACCGCCCGCGGTCGCCGTCCGAGCCGTCGCGGAGTCCCCGCCGACGTGGATTTCACCCACTCGGCCGTCGGGCAGTGCGTCGCGCCCGCCGCCGATCGCGGTGATGCGTACCCGGGTGCCCGACACGGCGGCCCCGTGGCCCACCAGTTGCTGGACGGCGGCGTCGGCGCAAGCTGGTGCGCCGTGCCGATCGGCCGCGGCGACCAGCCGGCCTTCCCCCAGGGCGCGGCGGTCGAAGCTTCGTACGGTGGTGGGTGTGAGCGGCGTACGGGTGGCCACCGCGACGCAGTTCTCGGCGAGACCGTACGCCGGCAGCAGCACGTGGGGCCGCAGGCCCAGCGGAGCCAGCGTCCGCTCGAACTCGGCGCACAGTGCGGGACTGATCCGCTCGGCCCCGATGAGGGCGACCCGGAGCGCCGACAGGTCCTCGCAGGACAGCAGGGCGAGGCGTTCCTTCACCTTGCGTCCGGCCAACTCGTAGCCGAAGGGCGGCCCCGCCGTGTGCGTGGCCCGGAAGGCGGACAGCTCGGTGATCCAGCGCAGCGGATCCCGTGCGAAGGTCTCCGGGGGCACGGCCCGAACCGACGACCCCGAGAACAGGCTGCTCGCCAGGCAGCCGATCAGGCCCATGTCGTGCGACAGCGGCAGCCAGAACACCCCGCGGCCACGGTGGTAGTCCACCCGGCGGTTCAGCGCGGTGGCATTGGCGGCGAGGTTGCGATGGGTGAGCAGGATCCCCTTCGGGGCGCAGGTGCTGCCGGAGCTGAACTGCAGCAGGGCGGGCCGGCCCGGGTCGAGCGCGACCGGCGGCGCGGGCAGCGACCCGGTCACGGAGGCCTGGGTGAACTCGCCGGTCGGCAGGGCGACCGACGGCAGGCCCGCGGTACGGATGAGGTCGGCGTACGCGTCCACGCCCTCGGCCGGCGCGAGGCACCAGCGGGCCTCGCCCAGCGCGAGGGTGTCGCGGGCCCGGTGGGTGTGGTGACTGCCGGGCCGCGGGCGCGTGATGGCGCGCAGGGGGACCAGCACCCCTCCGGCCGCCTGTACGCCCACCGTGGCGATCATGGTCTCCAGTGAGGTCTGCATGACCAGCGCGACGTGCTCGCCGGGGCGGACCCCCCGCTCACGCAGTCCGGTGGCGAAGGCCACGACCCGCCGCCAGAACGTCGGGTAGTCGGTCTGTTCCACCGTGTCCACGCCGCAGGTCGCGCCCAGTTCGGCGGCGACCCCGTCCCGGGCGTGGGCGTACACCGCGTCGACCCAGGTGCGGTGCGGGACGGGGGCCGGCTCGGCCACCCGGTCGGCTTCGGCGCTGCGGCTGTGTGGCACGGCATGACCTCCTGCATGGATGACTCAGCTAGTCAACATATGCGTGCTAATGTCCGGATCCGTGGACGTTCTGACGGTGTCTCCGGTGCGCACCCGGGCTCAGCGAGCGGCCTTCGTCGAGTGCGAGTACGCCCTGCGCCGCGAGGACGACTGCTGGGTGCCACCGCTGAGACGGGACCAGTACCGGCTGCTCCGTCGGGGCGACAACCCCTTCCTGTCGTTCGGCGAGATCGAGCTGTACCTCGCCCGCCGCGGGGGAGAGGTCGTAGGGCGCATCGCCGCCGTGCACGACCCCCGCCACAACCGCCACCACGAGACCCGTGACGGATTCTTCGGCCTCTTCGCCTGCGCCGACGACGAGGACGTCGCCCGGGAGCTGTTCCGGGCCGCCGGCACCTGGCTCGCGGAGCGGAGCATGACCTCGATGGTCGGGCCGGTGAACTTCTCGATGAACTACGAATGCGGAGTCCTCGTCGACAGGTTCGAGGCGCCCGCGGCCCTGCTGATGCCCTGGAACCCGCCGTCGACACCCAAGCTGATCGAGAGCTGCGGCTTCACGGCCGCTCAGGACCTGCAAGCCTGGGAGTGGGCCTGCGTGCCCGAGCGGCCCGCGGCCCTCGACCGCATCACGCGGGCCGCGGCGGCCCGCCGCGGCGGCATCACCGTCCGCAGCGTCGACCTCTCGGACTACGAGGCCGAGATGCAGCGGGTCCGCGGCCTCTACCACCGCGCCTGGCAGGACAACTGGGGATTCGTTCCCATGACGGACCGTGAGTTCCAGCACCTCGCCCAGCAGTTGCGCCCCGTACTGCGCCCCGAACTGGCGTTGATCGCCGAGGTTGCCGGTGAGCCCGTGGGCTTCTCCCTCACCCTCCCGGACCTGGCCCCTGCCCTCAGGGCCGCCGGAGGGCGTCTGCACCGGTGGGGCGTGCCCCTGGGCCTGGCCCGGATGCTCCGCGCGTCCCGGAGGGTCCGGCGCGGCCGGATGATGGCGCTCGGCGTCGTCGAGGAGCACCGGCAGTCGGGGGTGCTCCCGCTCCTGCTGGCGCGGACCGAAGAGGCCGCCCGTCGCCTCGGCTACGAGGCCGTGGAGATCTCCTGGGTCCTGGAGGACAACAAGGCCGCCCTGCGCACGCTTCGGCTCGTGGGCTGTCGTCGCACCAAGACGTACCGCATCTACCGACGCGACCTGCGGGATCCGGGTGACCGACCGGACGGGCAAGCCCCGCGAGACCCCTGAGGATGGCCATGCGTGTTCTGCTCACCGGCGCCACCGGCTTCATCGGCCGCCGACTCACCCGCCGCTTGCTGGCAGGCGGCCACGAGGTGACCGCGATCGTGCGGTCCACCTCCGCCCGGGAGCTCGTACCCCGGGGCGCGCGCCTGGTGGTGGGAGACCTGGCCGACGGGACGGGCCTGGCGGAAGCCGTTCGCGGTGCCGAATGCGTGCTGCACCTTGCGGGAGTGGTCAAGGCGAGACATGCGGAGGGTTTTGAGCGGGTCAACGCGACGGGCACCCGGATGCTCGGTGAGCACCTCGCCGCTCTGCCCGCACCGCCCCGGCTGATCCTGTGTTCCTCGCTCGCCGCCGCAGGTCCGTCCGTCCCCGGCCGCCCCCGACGCGAGGAGGACCCGCCGGCTCCCGTCTCACGGTACGGCCGCAGCAAACTCGCCGGTGAGCAGGCCTTGCGCAACCTGGCGCCGGACCTGCCCTCCGTCGTCGTACGGCCGCCGATCGTCTACGGCCCGGGGGACCCGGCCTTCATCCCCGCGCTGGCCGCGATGGCCCGGGCGGGGATCGCACCCCGCCCCGGTACGAAGACCTGCCGGTACTCCCTCGTACACGTCGACGACGCGTGCGCCGCGCTGGAGACGGCGATGCACCGTGGCCTTACCCTGGCCCGGGACGATTCCGCGGCCGGTGTCTACACGGTATCGGACGGAGTCGAGCATTCGTGGGCCGGGATGTGCGCCGCGGTGGCCCGCGCGATGGACCGCAGGACCCCGCTGTTGGTCCCCGTCCCGGCGCCGGCCGTCCACGCGGTGGCATGGCTTTCGGAGATGGCCGCCCGACGGCGCGGTCCCGCGGCGTTCCCGGCGGTCAACCGGGACAAGGCGGTGGAGGGCCGCTGCCCGGCGTGGACCTGCTCCACGGACAAGGCGGAGCGCGAGCTCGGATTCACCCCTCGGGTCGACTTGGAGGCCGGGCTGGCCGGGATGTTCGGCGCCGCCCGTCAGGAGACGCCGTGCTGACCCCGACGGCCGCCTCGGACGGTACGCCCGCAGAGCGGCCGCATTCCTCCGGATCCGCCCGGCCGCAGCCTGCCGGGCGGGGCCTCGGCGCGCAGGTGGCCGAAGCCGTGGCCGAAGGGCTGACCGCGGTGCTGACCGGGTTGCTGCCGGACCCGCCGCCCAAGGCCGCCCGGACGTGCACGGCCCTTCAGCATGCGTCCAGCGACGGCCTGCTGGGCACCCGTTGCGACATCAGCCTGCGCGGACAACCCGGCGGATGGACCGCCACCGGTCGCGCCGAGCACGTGCTGGGGCTGCCCGGGGCCGACCGGATCCTGTGCGAAGCCGTTCGGCCCGGGGGAGGGGGCACGGTCCTCGTGCTGCTGCCCCTGCGCGGTCCGGGAGTCGCGCGCGGCGAAGGGAAGCCGTCTCCCCTCACGGGGGCGCGCTGGGGATGCGTACGCCTGGACTCGGTCCCCGTGCCCGACGCCCACACCGTCCAAGTGCGGCCCGGTCACGAGCAGTTGCTGCACGACGCGGTGGCCGGGACCCGGCTGCGGCTGGCTCGTCTGGTGACCGAGCTGGCGGCGGACGCCGTGGCGGCGGCCATCGGATACGTGGTCGAACGGCCGCTCGCCGGCGGACGCGTCGCGGACCGGCAGGCGGTACGGCACGCCTTGGTGGAGGCCACGGCGCAGGTGAGGATGTGCGACGCCCATCTGAACCGGGTGGAATCCCGGGCTGCCCCCTCCTTGCGCGACGCCGCACTACGAGTGGCCGCCCACGTCGCGTTCGCCGCCCCACGAGCCGTCGAGACCGCCTGCCAACTCCACGGTGGCTACGGGTTCCTCGAAGAGCAATGGATCGCCCGCGCCTACCGCGACTCCGTCTACACCTGCGCCTTGCTGGGCGGGCAGGACCAACTGGACCGGGCCACCGGCCTGCTGCCGATCACCGCCGGCCCCGAGGCGGCCGCCGTACGCCGGACGACCGCACCCGTACGCCCCCCGGACTCCGCGAGCGCGTTCCGTGCCGGGGTGCGCGCGCTGGTCAGGCAGGACATCGCACCGCACGTACCGGACTGGGAGGCGAACGGCGGCGTCACCCGGCAGTTGTTCGCGGCCGTCGGCCGTGCCGGGGTGTTCGGCGTACGGGTTCCGGCTCGGGAGGGCGGACTGGGTCTGGGGCTGGCGGACGGTGTCGCCTTCATCCGCGCCGTGGGGCGCGACGCGGTCGGCGGCGTCAGCACCAGTCTGTCCGTACAGACTCACGTCGCCGTGCCGCTGCTGCAGGAACACGGCACGCAAGAGCAGAAGCGCCGATGGCTGCACCCCCTGCTGAAGGGCGACCTGGTCGCCGCGGTGGCGATCACCGAGCCCGGGGGAGGGTCGGACCTCGTCAACGCGACAGCCACCCGTGCGGTGGCGACTGACGAAGGGTGGCTTCTCGACGGAGAGAAGACCTTCGTCACCAACGCCCCCATCGCGGACTTCCTGATCGTCCTGGCGCGCACCGAACCCCGGGCCGGCGCCCTCGGCATGACGTTCTTCCTGGTACCGACCGACCTCCCCGAAGTGCGGGTGCGGCGACTGGAAACCGTGGGCCTGCGCAGCTCACACACCGGCCGGATCCGGTTCACGGGCTGTCGGCTGCCCGCCGAGGCCGTGCTCGGCCGCACGGGGCTCGCCATGGCTCACCTGGCCCGGGTCCTGCCGGAGGAGCGGCTCGCCATCTCCGCCGGCATGCTGGAATGCGCCCGCCGCAGTGTGGAGCGCACCGCCGTGCTCCCGACGGTGCGCTCCTCGGCCGCGGCACGCGGCGAACTGTCCGGGTGGACGGTCCGGCTGGAAGCCGCCGAGGCGTTCCTGGACGCCGCGGTCGAACGGTTCGACGGCGACGGCGGTGGTGGTGGTGGCGTCCGTCTCGATGCGGACCTCGCCAAGACCGTCAGCGCCCGCCTCACCCAACTGATCGTCAACGGCTGCGCCCGGCTCGCCGGCCCCGATGCCTTCGCCGATGAGAGCGAGCCGGGCAGCCTGCTCCCCGCCCTGAGGGACGTCCGAGTCCTCAGTGTCTTCGGCGGTAGTTGCGAGACGGTCAGGGACACCGCGGCCGCGGAGATCCTCAGAGGCGCCGTCGTGCGTCGAGGCCGGGATCCCCGGCACCACCTGCTCGCCCCGCGCACTTCCACAGCCCTCAGGAGAGACGATGCACAGTCCCGGCGCTGAGCCGTCACAGGACGACGACCACGTACTGCGGGAACTCGAACCGGTCGTCGCCGCCAACCTCGACCGGCACCTGTCGATGACCCAGGAATGGTTTCCCCACCAGTACGTGCCGTGGAACCGCGGCCAGGACTTCGACGGACCGCTGGAAGGCCGCCCCTGGGACCCCGAACAGTCCCCGCTGGCCGCTCACGTACGGGCGGCGCTCGTCCTGAGCCTGCTGACCGAGGACAACCTGCCGAGTTACCACACGGAGCTCGTCACCGAGCTCGGCCGCGGGGGAGCCTGGGGCGAGTGGGCGCATCGGTGGACGGCCGAAGAGGGCCGGCACAGCACCGCTCTGCGCGACTACCTGCACGTCACCCGGGCGGTGGATCCCGTCGCCCTGGAACGCCACCGGATGCAGCACATGAGTACGGGCTACACCCGCGAGTACCCGGGCTCGGCCCTCCACGGGATCGCCTACGTCATGGTGCAGGAACAGGCCACCCGGGTGGCGCACCGCAACACCGGGCGCGTCAGCGGCGAACCGGCGTGCGAACGGCTGCTGACCCGGATCGCCGCGGACGAGAACCTCCACATGGTGTTCTACCGCGATCTCTTGGCCGCGGCCTTCGACCGGTACCCGGATCGCACCATGCGGGCTCTGTGCGAGGTGGTCTGCACCTTCCGGATGCCGGGCCACCATGCCCCCACGCTGCGCTCCGCCGCCCGGAGCATCGCCGTCTGCGGCATCCTCGACCGCAATGTGCTGCTGAACGAGATCCTGCGCCCGCTGCTCAGATCGCTGGGGGTGTTCGAGCGCACCGGTCTGACGGGAGAGGGAGAGCGCAGCCGCGAGAAGCTGCGGCAGTACGTCGAACGGCAGGCGGCAGCGGTTGCCCGGTCCGCGCAACGGCGTGCCGAGCACGCCGTGCGCGTGTGACAGCCGGGCCGGTGACGCCCGGCGTCGTCCCCGCAGCCGTCGCCTCACCGGCCGGGATCCGCCGGGCGCGCCCGGCGCAGCAGTTCGTCGTGGAGCAGTCGGCCGGCGAGGGCGCCCCCGAAGACGACGACTCCGATGCCGACGAGCCAGGTCTGGATGACGAGGACGGTTCCGAAAGAGCCGTACGTGACGGCGCTGGACGCGATCAGCGGTGAAAAGACGAGCCGGGAGAAGATCCGCAGCCCGAGCAGTCCGATCATGGTGGCCGCCGCCCCGGGAAGGAGGGCGGTCCACGGGACCCGGCCGGCGAGCAGCAGGCGCTGGGACCACCAGAAGAAGAGGGTTCCGATCGCCACCGTGACGAAGCCGCGGGCCGGGGACTCGCGCCACGGCGGAGTGATCGCCGAGAGGTAGAGGACCCCGACCAGCACGCCGAGCCACAGCACGTGACGCCATCGGGCCCACCAGCGGGCCGGAGGCAGACCCCAGACCTGCTCGTAGCCGCTTTGCAGCAGGGTGCCGAAGGACAGGCCGAACACGGCGAGCAGGGCGAGGCCGAACGCCGTCGTGGTCCGCCAGGTCTGGCCGGGCAGGGCGAAGAGCCGCTCGATCTCCACCCTGGCGGCCGGCGACACGCCGAGCCCGTCGCCGAGCCATTGCGCGAACCCCTGCCCTCCGCGGGTGTCCGCGGCGGATACGACGATCAGCAGCGGCACCAGGGTGAGGAACCCGAGCGCCGCGAACCCCAGGGAGCGCTGCCACAGCTCCAGGTTCCGCACGTGGGCCCAGCGGCGACCGGCCCGCGCACGGCGGATCGCGCTGAGTATCCGCCCGGAGGGCGACGGCCGTCCCGCCCCTTTGGACCCGGTCATTTCGGCGGGGGCGGTGAGGGCGGGCGGGCCGTGGGTGAGGGCGAGGGTGAGGTGACGAGCATGGCCACTCCAGCTTCTGCTCCCACGGTAGAACCCCCGTGTCCGGGAATCCACCGCGGCGAAACCCCACTCGGCCGCCGAGGCTCAGGGACGTGGCCGGGAGTCCGGCTCCCGTGCCCGTTCGGCGTTGAACCGGGCCCCGGTGAGCAGCGCCAGGTTCGCCAGCCAGAGCCAGACGACGAAGACCACGATGCCGGCCAGCGAGCCGTAGAGCCGGCCGTACGTGCCCAGCTCCGTGTACAGCGTGAAGAGCCCCGAGGCGCCCAGCCAGAGCAGGGCCGCGAGTACGCCGCCGGGCAGGCCCCGGCGGGCGCCCCGGCTCTGGGCGGGGCCGGTACGGAAGAGGACCAGCACCAGGAGGGTGACGACCACCAGCAGCACGGGCCAGCGCAGGAGCACGATGCCGTGCGGGCCGTCCCCGCCGGTGGCTTGGGCGGCGCGTCGGGCCAGCGGCCCCGACACGACCAGTCCCACGGCGCCGACGACGAGGAGGATCAGCAGCAGTACGGCGTTGAGGACCAGCATGTGGGCCGCACGAAGCGCGGTCCGCGTATCGGGAACCCGGTGCATCGTGTGCAGCGTGCGTCGGAACACCGCCAGGTAACTGCACGCCGACCACACCGCGCTCAGCGCACCGCCGATCAGCAGGGTCCACATCGAGGAGTGCTCCGCCGAGAGGCCGGCCAGCGCGTCGCGCAGCACCACCGCCGACTGAGGGGGCGCGTACGAGGTGAGCTCGGCGACCAGCCGGTCCCCCGTCGCATCGCCCAGCAGCCCCACGAGGGAGACCGCGATGACGAGTGCGGGCAGGAGCGCCAGCACGGCGTAATAGGTGAGGGCGGCCGCCTGGTCGGCGAGATTGTCGGTCCAGACGTGGACGGCCGTACGCCGGAGTTCGGCGCGGGTGCGCGCCACGAGGGCGACAGCGGGCGGGCTGCCGCGACGCGATGCGGTGCGGGGGATGTAGCTCATGCCGCGCGGGTGCCCGACAGTGCCCGTGAGCATGCACCCGCGGCGTCCCGCGTCCCGCGTACGGCGCCAGGGCGGACCGCCGGCGGTGCTCGCGTACCGGGCCGTCCGCAGGGTAGACGCGCGCCCATGACACGAAGGTACGCGCTACGGCGCGGCGGGGAGCCAAAGGAAGAGTCCGTACCGGCCACCGGGAGGCAACACCGGCCGCCGCACCCGGCGGTCAGGGCGCTGGCCATGGTGATCGCCCTCGTCGGAACCGTCCTGTTCGGCTTGGTCCTGGCCCGGCTGACGCTGGAACCGTCCGCCGCCTCGGCGGCCCTCGTACACAGCAATCTCCATCCCGGCAGTTCGATCAGCGCCTACCTGGACGGGCCGTCGACGATCGAGGCGGTGCGCCAGCTGGGCGGGAACCTGCTGCTGGGCCTGCCGTTCGGTGTGCTCCTGCCCGTCCTGCTGCCCCCCGCCCGGGGGCTGCTGCGGGTCGCGGCCGTGACGGTCTGCCTGATGACGCTGGTGGAGCTCATCCAGGGCGCCCTCGTCACGGGACGCGTCTTCGACATCGACGACGTCATCCTCAACACGGCCGGAGCGCTCCTCGGTTACCTGCTGATCGGCCGGAGGCTGGGGCGGGCCGTACACCCGCGCCGTCGGCACTGGTGGCACCGCTGGACCCGCCGCCCCCGCCCGCCCCGGTCACGGGAAGCGGAGCCTCGTGACTCGTGAGTACTGCACACCCCATCGGTGACAGCGGCGACTGTCGCCGTGTGTGCCGGGCGTGACACGGTCGGTCCTGTCACCGACCGAGGGAGCAGGAGTGAACAAGGGGTACGCCGCCTTCTGCGACGCCGACCGCTGGTTCTACGACGCGCCGTACCGGCGAGCCGGCGAGAGCTATCCGGCCGCGCTCGCCCCCGTCCCGTCGGGGTGGCGCTCGCACCGGAGCGGTGACTGGCTCGCGCTGCGTCCCGTCGGCGCCGAACTGCCCTCGCAGGGCTGGAAGATCCACGTCTCGGCCACGCTCGACAACGCAGAGTCGCTGCTGACGACGGTGTACGAGTACTGCACCGCCCGGAGCATCGCCTTCAAGTTCATCCCGAGCCGGTACCTGCTGCACCTGCGCAACGCCAAGTACGCCGACCGCGCGGCGAGCGGGAAGTTCATCACCGTGTACCCCGCCGACGAGGAGCAGTGCCGCCGGATCGCGGAGGACCTCGACGCCGCGCTGGCCGGCGCGGCAGGACCGTACATCCTCAGCGATCTGCGCTGGGGCGCCGGACCGGTCCACCTGCGCTACGGCAGCTTCACCCTGCGGCACTGCTACGACGAGCACGGCGAACTGGTCCCGGCGATCGAGACCCCGGACGGGCGGCTCGTACCGGACCGGCGCGAACCGGTCTTCCAGCCGCCCGAGTGGCTCGAACTGCCCGACTTCCTGAAGCCGCACCTCGCGGCGCGCTCCGCGGTCACCCTGACCGGCGTCCCCTTCACGGTGGAGCGGGCGCTGCACTTCTCCAACGGCGGCGGCGTCTACGTCGGCAAGGACAGCCGCACCGGCGAGCGCGTGGTGCTCAAAGAGGCCCGCCCGTACGCCGGCCTCGCCGCCGACGGCGCGGACGCCGTGACCCGGCTGCACCGCGAACAGGCCGCGCTGGAACGCCTGGAGGGCCTGGACTGCGTCCCGGCGGTCCGCGGCACCTTCACGGTCGGCGGCCACCACTTCCTCGTGCTGGAACACCTCGCGGGCAAACCGCTCAACACCTACTTCGCCCGCCGCCACCCGCTGATCGAGGCCGACCCCGACCCGGCGGAGCTCGCCTCGTACACCGAGTGGGCCCTCACGATCCACCGCCGGGTCACGGAGGCCGTCGACGCCGTGCACGCCCGCGGCGTGGTCTTCAACGACCTCCACCTCTTCAACATCATGGTGACGGAGGACGAGGCGGGCGAACCCTCCGTCGCACTCCTGGACTTCGAAGCCGCCGCGCACGTCGACGAGGGGCTGCGGCAGACCGTCGCCAACCCCGCCTTCGTCGCCCCCGCCGGACGGCGCGGATTCTCCGTCGACCGCTACGCCCTCGCCTGCCTGCGGCTCGCCCTGTTCCTGCCGCTGACCAGCCTGCTCGTCATGGACCGGGCCAAGGCCGCGCATCTGGCCGCCGTCGCCGCCGAGCAGTTCCCCGTACCGCGTCGGTTCCTGGACGAGGCCGTCGAGGAGATCCTGGCGGGCGCCCCGCAGGACGGACCGGGCTCCCGCCCGCCCGTCCCGGCCGGGCCGTACCTGCCCGTCGAGCCCGGGCAATGGCCGGCCGCCCGTACGTCGATGGCCGCGGCGCTGCGTGCGAGCGCCACCCCGGACCGCGAGGACCGTTTCGTCCCGGGCGACATCGCCCAGTTCGCGGCCGCCGGGGGAGGCACCGGCTTCGGCTACGGGATCGCCGGAGTGCTCCACGCCCTCGCCGAGACCGGCGCCGAACCCTGGCCCGAGGCCGAGCAATGGCTGCTCGACCGGACCGAGGCCCCGCTCTCCGGCACTCCGCTCGGCTTCTACGACGGCCTGGCTGGCACGGCCTGGACCCTGCACCGGCTCGGACACCACGGCCGAGCTCTCGCCCTCGCCGACCAGCTGCTGCACCAGCCCTGGGAGAGCGCGGGCCCCGACCTGCACAGCGGACTCGCCGGCATCGGCCTGGCCCTGGACGCGCTCGGCACCGCGAGCGGCGAGAGCGAGCTGCACACCGCGGCCCTGCGCTGCGCCGAGCTCATCGCCCGGCCCGAGCAGCGGCCCGCCCGCGCGGGACTGCTGTACGGCAACTCCGGCCCCGCCCTGCTCTTCGTGCGGCTGTACGAGCGCACCGGCGACAAGGAACTGCTGACCCAGGCCGCCCAGGCGCTCCACCGCGACCTCGACCGCTGCGTCACCAGCGCCTACGGCACCCTCCAGGTGAACGAGGGCTGGCGCACGATGCCGTACCTCGGTGAGGGCAGCGTCGGCATCGGCATGGTGCTCGACGACTGGCTGGAGCACGGCCCGGACGAGCGCTTCGAACAGGCCCGGCTCGAGATCGTACGGGCGGCGCAGGCGACCTTCTACGCCCAGCCCGGGCTGCTGCGCGGCGCCGCCGGGATGATCCTCCACCTGGCCCGGACCACCACACCGGGCCCGGGCACCGGGCCCGACGCCATCGCCCGCCAGATCGACGCACTGGCCCGGCACGCCGTGCCGTACCAGGGGCATCTGGCCTTCCCCGGCGAGCAGATGATGCGCCTGTCCATGGACCTGGCCACGGGCACGGCCGGCGCTCTCCTCGCCCTCGGCAGCGCGGCGCCCGCAGGGCGCGCTCACCTGCCGTTCCTCCCGCCGCTGCGCGAACGCGCGGCGGCCCCCAAGCCGGTCCCACCCGGGGCCGTGACCCATCGCACCACTCGAGAGAAGAAGAGGAATCTGACATGACGCTTCTTGACCTGCAGTCGATGGAGACCCCGAAGGAAGAGATCACCGAGGCCGCGATGCACGGCGGCGGCGGTGGCGGCAGCCGGGCCAGCCTGCTCCTCTGCGGAGACAGCAGCCTGAGCATCACGACCTGTAACTGACATAGGTCACCTCGGGCCCGGGCGGCGTACGCCGTCCGGGCCCGCACCACATCACTGGAGGCACCCGCCGATGAGCCCCCCCGACGCGGCGCTCGACACGGCGCGGGCGCCGGCCGAGGCACGCAGCGCCGACCGGACGCTCGTGGCAGCGGCCCGGCACAGTGGCGGACGCACCGCCGCCGTCCTCGGCTGCGCGGTGGCGGCCGCCGCGGCGGCGCTCGCCGAACCCGCGATCCTCGGCCACACCCTCGACCTGCTGCTCCGCCGAGCCCCGTCGGGACCCGCCTGGACGCTGCTGTGCGCCGCGGTCATCGCCGCCGAAGTGACCCTGGACGCCGCCGCCGCCCGACTGACCGGCGAGGTGGACGGCCGCTCCACCGCCCGGCTGCGCAGGCTCGGGCTCACCCGGCTGCTGCGGACGGCCCCGCACCACGCGGCCCGTTACGCACCCGGTGAGACCGCCGCGCGGCTGACCGCGCACGCCACCGAGGCCGGGAGGGTCCCGGCCGCCGCCGCGCACGCCGTCGCCGCACTGGTGGCGCCGCTCGGCGCGGTGGCCGCACTCTTCCTCATCGACCTGTGGACGGCCCTCGCCTTCCTCCTGGGCGTTCCGTTGCTGGTGCTCCTGCTGCGGGCCTTCGCCCGCGACACCCTCACCAGCGTCGCCCGCTACCAGCAGGTGCAGCTCGCGACCGCCGGCCGCCTCGTCGAGGCACTGGCCGGGGCGCGCACGATCGCCGCCGCCGGTACCGCGGAGCGCGAACGCACGCGGATCCTCGCGCAGTTGCCCGAGCTCGGCGCCGAGGGCCGACGCATGTGGCAGGTCTACGGCGGCACGACGGCCCGCTCCGCGGCCCTCATGCCGATGCTGCTGTACGTGGTCCTCGCCGTCGGCGGCATCCGCCTGTCGGCCGGGGCCATCGGCGTCGGCGAACTCCTCGCCGCCTCACGGTACGCCGCCCTCGCGGCCGGTGTCGGCGCCGTGACCGGCGCTCTGGCGGCCGTGGTCCGCGGCCGGGCGGCCGCCCGGCGGACCGCCGCCCTCCTGGCCCTGCCCGTACTCGACCACGGCCGGGCGGAGCTGCCGCAGGGCGGCCCCGGCACCCTGGAACTGCGGGACGTCCGGGTGGTGCGCGGCGGGTCGACGGTCCTGCACGACATCAGCCTGGTGATCCCCGGCGGCACCACGGTGGCGGTGGTGGGCCGCTCCGGAGCCGGCAAGACGCTGTTCGCCGCCGTGGCCGGCCGGCTCACCGACCCCGACACGGGCCAGGTGCTGCTGGACGGCGTACCGCTACGGGAGGTGAGCGCCGAAGCGCTGCGCCGCGAGGTCGGGTACGCCTTCGACCGGCCCGTGCTGCTCGGGGACACGGTCGGTGACGCGATCGGGTTCGGCGCGGGTGCGGCCCCCGGCCCGGAAGCGGTCCGCGCCGCGGCCCGTGCCGCCTGCGCCGACCCGTTCGTACGACACCTGCCCCACGGGTACGACACGCGCCTCGCCGACGCCCCGCTGTCCGGCGGTGAGGTCCAACGCCTCGGGCTGGCCAGGTCGTTCTGTCACGCGGGGCGGCTCCTCGTGCTGGACGACGCGACCTCCAGCCTCGACACCGTCACGGCCCGCGAGGTCGAGCGGGCGCTCGCCCAGGAGATCCGGCCCGGCACCCGGATCGTGGTCGCGCACCGCCTCTCGTCCGCCGCCCGCGCCGACCTCGTCGTATGGCTGGAGGGCGGGCGGCTGCGGGCGACCGGAACCCACGGTGAACTGTGGCGGCGCGAGCCCGCCTACCGGGCGGTGTTCGCCGCCGACGCGCAGACGGGTGCGCAAGCGGACCGGGAGGTGGCGCGGTGACCGGGGCCGGGGCCGGGGCCTGGCGCCGGGTGGCCCCCGAGGCCCGGCGGTTCCTGCGCGGCCGCAAGGGGGCGCTGGGGAAGCTGGCGGCCTGGTCGCTCCTCGAGTCCGCGCACACCTTCCTCGGCGGCTACGGCGTGGCCCGCGCCCTCGACGACGGCTTCCTCGCCGGCCGCACCGCCACCGGTCTCGCCTGGCTGGCCGCGGCCGGAGCCGGGGCGCTGCTCGGCGGCTTCGCGCTGCGCGGTGTGTTCGCCGGCCTCGCGGACCTCGTGGAGCCGTTGCGGGACGGCCTGGTCCGGCGGGCGGTACGGCAGGCGCTGGAGCGCGCGGTCGCCGACCCGGCGCGCGCTCCCGACACGGGCGCGGTGTCCCGGCTGACCCAGCAGACGGAAATGGCCCGGGATTCCTTCGCGGGGCTGGTCCTGACGGCACGTTCGTTCGTGTTCACCGCCGTGGGCGCACTCGCGGGCATGGCGGCCCTGGCCCCTGTGCTGCTGCTGATCGTGCTGCCGCCCCTGCTGCTGGGCGCGGCCGCCTTCCTGGCCACGCTCCGCCCCATGGCATCCGTGCAGCGCCGGTCCCTGGACACCGACGAGGCGCTGTCGGACCGGTTGGGGGCGCTGGGGGAGGGCCTGCGTGACATCGTCGCCTGCGGTGGACAGGCGGCGGCGCAGGCCCGGGTGGAGCCGCTGATCGCCACCCAGGAGCGGCTGGCGCGCCGGCTCGCCCGCTGGGCGGCCCTGCGCACCCTGGCCCTGGGCGCGGCGGGCCGGCTGCCGGTGATCGCACTGCTCGCCGCGACGCCCTGGCTGCTCGGGCGGGGGATCACCGCCGGTACGCTGGCCGGCGGCCTCACCTATGTGGTCCAGGCCTTGCTGCCTGCCCTCAACTCCCTGATGACGGCGGTGGGATCCGCCGGAACCCGGCTGCTGGTGGTCCTCGAACGCTTCTGCGAACCGGTGTCGCCGGCCCCGGCCGACCGCCCGGCGACGACACCGCGGGCGCTCGTCCACACCGGCCCGCAGAGCGCCGCCGCGGCCGAGCTCCGGGGCGTCACCTTCGCCTACGGCCCCGGCGCGGCCCCCGTACTCGACGCCCTCGACCTGGTGGTGCGGCCGGGGGAGCACCTCGCCGTGGTGGGGCCGAGCGGCATAGGCAAGTCCACGCTCACGGCGCTGCTGGCCGGGATGCTGTCACCCGGCGCGGGAACGGTCCTCGTCGCCGGCGCGGCCGCCGGCCGGGAACCGGGCGCCACGGGACCGGACCCGCGGCGGACCCTGCTGCCGCAGCAGGCCTACGTGTTCACCGGCACCGTGCGGGAGAACCTGACCCACCTGTCCGCGGCCCCCGGCCCGGGCCCGGATGCCCGCGCGCCCGGGGACGCCCAGGTGCTGCGCGCCGTCAGCGTCCTGGGGCTGGAAGGCCTGGTGGAGCGGCTGGGCGGCCTGGATGCCGAGGTGTCCCCCCGGCACCTGTCGCGAGGGGAGAGCCAGCACCTCGCGCTCGCCGCCGCCTACCTCTCGCCGGCTCCGCTGCTGCTGCTCGACGAGGCCACCTGCCACCTGGACCCGCGTACGGAGGAGCGTGCCGAGCGGGCCCTCGCGGACCGGCCCGGCACCCTCGTCGTCGTGGCCCACCGCGTCTCGTCCGCGGCCCGCGCCGACCGGGTCCTCGTCCTTGACGGGACCCGCGCGGTGTGCGGCACGCATGCGGAACTCCCCGCCAGATCGCCCCTGTACCGCGATCTGGTGGGGCGTTGGAACCGGACCACGGACGAATGACGCGGCTGCGGCACCCGTCCGCGGCGGCCGCGGATCAGACCCAGCCCGCCCCCTGGGATATCCGGATCGCGTCGATGAGGTTGCGTCCGCCGGTCTTGCGGGTCGCCGCCGCCATGTAGTTGCGTACCGTCCCGCTCGCCAGGTGCAGGGTGCGGGCGATCTCGGCGATGGAATCGCCCTCCGCGGCCCGGGCCAGCACGCTGAGTTCCCGCGGGCTCAGCGGCACGGGGTCGGCCTCCATGAAGGCTGAAGCCAGCGAGGCGTCGATGAACCGTTCTCCCGCGGCGACCTTGCGGACGGCCCGTACGAGCCGTCCCGGTGACCCGTCCTTGTCGACGTAGCCGCGGGCCTCGGCCCGGAAGGCCCGGTGCAGGGCGCCGGGTGCGCCGGTCGACGCGAGTACCAGGACCGACGACGGGGACGCGAGGACCTGCCGGTCCGCGCGTCCGTCGTCGGCCAGAACGGCCGTCGTCCCCGGACAGTCGAGGTCGACGACCGTCACGTCTGGTCGTAAGCACTCGGCCTGGCGCACCGCGGCACGCCACCCCGCCGATGTGACCTCGAAGGGCCCTTCCGATCTCAGCAGGGCGGCCAGGGCCGACCTGACCAGGCTGACGCTGTGCAGGACGAGGATCTTCGTCATGGTGTGCTCTCCTCGGTGGGCGAACCAACGGCACCACGCGGGTGCCCCCGTACAGGGGTGATGGAACGTCACTTCGGGGAGGCATGCAGGCGCGTACGCCAACTTGGCCGAGATACCGAGGGATTCCGCTTCCCTTAGGCGGGTAACCCCCTTGCCGGGATCAGACCTCGCGCCACCGGGCCATCGCCCAGGAGAACACTCCGAAGAGCATCAGCCCGACGGCGACCACGACCAGCAGCCACGGACCCGCCCCGGTGTGGGTGAACGACCTCAGGGTGTCGTCGAGCCCCTTCGCCCGGGAGGGGTCGTAGTGCAGCGCCGCGTACACCACGAAGCCGCCGGCCGTCGCGAACACGGCTCCCCGGGCCAGGCCACCGGTCACCCCGAGGAAGTCGACGGCCTTGCGCCACCGTGCCGAGACCCCGCCCATGGCGAGATGTTTGCGGAAGCCGCGCCGCGCCGCCTGCACCGCGATGACCACCCCCGCGACGCCGATACCGAGTCCGGCGCCGCCCACCAGCCACTGGCCGGCGGGCAGGTCCAGCGCCTTCGCCGTCACATCGCGCGACTGTTCGTCGCCGGAGCGCCCGCCGCCCGCCGAGAACGTGAGCACGGAGAAGGCCACCACGGCGTAGAAGATGCACCGGGCCGCCGAGGCCAGCCGTTTCACGGGCTTGTCACCATCGGGTCCGGCCGCGCCGAACAGCGCCTCCGACAGACGCCACAGCGTCATGCCGACGAGACCCAGGCCCACGGCCCAGATGAGGACACCGCCGAAGGGCTTTCCCGCCAGCTCCTGGAGGGCGCCCTGCCGGTCCGCCTCCTTGTCACCGCCGCCGAAGGCGACGCGCAGGGCCAGCATCCCGATCAGCACGTACAGCACCCCGCGCGCCAGCAACCCGCAGCGGGCCGTGACCTCCCGGACCCCGCCGCCCCGGGACGCGGCCCGCGCGCCCCTGCCCGCGGCCCCGACTCCCATCGCGCTCAGACCTCGCCCCGCCACGCGCCGGTCTCTGACCCGCGCGACTCGATGAACAGCTTGAACCGCTTCAGGTCACCCACGACCTGACGTTTGACGAAGCCGAGCTTGTCGGCGGCCGCCTCGGCCAGGCCCTCGGGCACCCAGTTCATGTGCAGGACGACCTTGGTGGTGGTCGCGTCGATCGGCTGGAAGGTGACGAGCCCGGCCTGGCGGGTCTCCCCGCCGACCGTCATCCACGCGACGCGCCGGTCCGGGAGCTGCTCGGTGATCTGAGCGTCGAACTCGCGCTGCACACCGTTCACGTTCGTCACCCAGTGGGTGAGCGTGTCCGTGCGCTGCTCGATGCGTTCCACCCCCTCCATGAAGGCGGGGAACTGCTCGAACTGCGTCCACTGGTTGTAGGCCATCCGTACGGGGACGTTGACCTCGACATACTCCTCGACGTGCGACATGTGCACCCCTTCCGTGTCGTCGGCGGCCCCACCCCGAGCGGTGCGGGCCGTCCGGCAGGACGTCTTGAGGCGCGGCTACCCGCCGCTGAGGGGCCCATGCACAGGCCCCGAGCAGCGCTGCGGCCCTGCGGACTTGAGGCCCCGCGGCTCTCGCGCCCCTTGTGTCAGCTCCTTCCCGTGGGGCACGCGCGGGGAAGCCCGTGCCGTCTACATCCGCTGGGGAGACATGAACAGCCTTGTTCTCTTGCCGACCGTCCTGGGCGGCTCGGTCCTGGTGACCGCCGCGTCCGGATGGGCCGTCGACCTGCTGCTGCGCCGAGCCGCCGCACGACACCCCGAAACGCCCCTGTGGCACCTGTTGCGCCGCTGCCGCCGCGCCCTGCGGATCGTGCTGCTCGCCGCGCTCCTCAGGGGCGCCTACCGGCACACCGCGTGGCCGCCGCTGCAAGACAACGCCGCCACCGTGGACCGGATCCTCTCGCTCACCCTGATCGGTGCGGGAGCCTGGCTGATCGTGGCGGTTTCCTCGGCCGTCGTCGAGTCGGGGTACGCCCGCTACGCCACCGGCACCCGCGACCCGGCCCGGGTGCGCCGGGTCCGTACCCAGGTGACGCTGATGACGCGGGTCGTGACGGTCGTCGTGGCCGTCGTCGCGATCGCCGCGATGCTCCTCACCTTCCCGAGTTTCCGCGCGCTCGGCACCTCCGTGCTCGCCTCCGCCGGAATCATCGGAATCGTGGCCGGCGTCGCCGCCCAGTCCACCCTCGGAAACCTCTTCGCCGGCTTCCAGATCGCCTTCGGCGACATGGTGCGCATCGGCGACACCGTCGTGGTCGCGGGCGAGTGGGGGCTGGTGGAGGACATCACCCTCACCTACCTCGCCGTACGCACCTGGGACGAACGCCGGATCACCATGCCCGTTTCGTACTTCACCACCCGCCCCTTCGAGAACTGGTCCCGCGGCGGCGCCCAGATGACCGGCACCGCCTTCCTCCACTGCGACCACGGCGCGCCCGTCGACCTGATGCGCGACAAGGCCCACGAGATCCTGCACAACTGCCCGGAGTGGGACGGCCGAGGATGGGACCTCGCCGTCACCGAGACGACGCCCTCCACCATCGTGGTGCGGGTCATCGTCACCGCCAAGGACGCCGACGACCTGTGGACGGTGCGCTGCGCGGTACGGGAGCAGCTGATCGCCTGGCTCGTGGCGAAGCACCCGGACGCCCTGCCCCGCATCCTCGTGGAGCCGCCGCCGGGAGCGGAAACCGCCGAGCGTGTACGGGCGACGACGCAGGGCACACGCGGTACATGACCGTACTCAAGACAAGCGTTCTCGTCCTGGACTGCGCCGAACCCGAGTCCCTGTCCCGTTTCTACGCCGAACTGCTCGGCGCCACGGCGGGCCCGGCCGGCGGCGACGCGGAGCTGTTCCTCGTCACCGGCCGCACCGGAGTGGTCCTCGCAATCCGCCGTGATCCGCACCACCTGCCGCCGAGCTGGCCCCCGCCGGAGGACTCGCAGCAGGCGCACCTGCGGATCCTGGTGGCCGCGGACTCCCTCGACGAAGCCGAGCGCGAGGCCGTGGCCCTCGGGGCACGCCCGGTGACGGCGGAGGGGGACGGCACCCGCCTGGACAACCGCACGACACTGCGCCGGTACACCGATCCGGCGGGGCACTCGTTCGTCCTCGCGGTCTCCGAGGCCGTCGCGGCCGTCCCGGGCAGGAGCGCGTCATGACCTCGTATCAGCTCACCTCGCTGGCCCTGACCCCGGCGCCCGGCCCCGCATGGGTGCACCTGCTCGTCATCGCCTTCTCGCTGACCGTCCTCGTGCGCAGCCTCGCCCGGCACCGGTAGCACCGGGGCGAGGATCCGCGGCCCGATCAGATCGCCAAGGGTTCAGTGCTTCAGTGCTCCAGGCGGACGGGCATCAGTATCGAAAAGGTCCCCTCCGTGTCGGTCCGGCGGATCGCCAGCGGCGCGTTGGAGGCGCCGAACTCCAGAACCAGTTGGTCCCGGGCTCCGGCGGCGAGGGCGTCCAGCAGGAAGCCGCGGTTGACGGCGACGCGGTCCTGGTCGTCGTCTCCGTCCTCGCAGACGGTCACCACACCGTCGGCCGCCACTGTGAGCACGCTGAGCTCACAGGACGCCACCCCGTCCTGCTCGCGCGCCTCGCTCACGCGGACGGGCCCGGTTTCCACCGCCTTGCGGAAAGCCGGGACATCGACCAGGGCGCGGCGCCCGGCAGGCAGGCGCACGAGACGACGGTAGTCAGGGAAGTCGTGGTCGAGGCACTGGCCGGCCGCCAGACGGCCCCCCGTCTCCAGGGCCACGCGGTCACCCTCCACGGTGAGCCGGACGGACGCGTCGTCACCCAGCAGCGCCCGCATCGCGTCGGCGAGCGGGGACGGCACGATCACCTGCACGCGGGACCCGCCATGCCCGGCGGTACCGGCTCGTGCCACAGCCATCCGGTACCGGTCGCTGGCCACGACATGGAGCGCCTCACCCTCGATGTCGAACAGGACACCGCCGAGCATCGGCAGCTCCGGGTCGGTACTGGCCGCGAACCGGACCGCGTCCAAGGCGGCGGCCAGATCGGGTGCGGAAAGCGCCAACCGGACGGCGTCGGTACGGAGCGAAGTCATGGGATTCCCCCTGCGTTCAAGAAGCGTTCGGAGCGTGGAGAACTCACCGCGGGCATCGGACAACCCCCGTTCAAGACGGCGCAGATGCGCCTGGAGCAGCTTCCGCACCAGATCGGTGTCCGCACCGGACCAGCCGGCCAGGACCAGCCGGATGTCCGCCAGCGGCATGCCCGCCCGGCGCAGCCGGGCCAGCACCCGGGACTCTTCGAGCTGCTCCGGGCCGTACCAGCGGTAGCCGGTCACCGGATCCACCCGGGCCGGGACCAGCACGCCGGCACGGTCGTAGAACCGCAGCGCGCTCACGCTCAGCCCACTGTCCCGGGCCATCTCACCGATACTGCGCATCTCGCTCTCCACACCCGGAACTCTGAGCCCTCGACCAAGTCGAGGGTCAATCCCGACCGACCGATGACCCGACCGATGACCCGACCGGTACGGGTCGGCGCGGGGAGCGGATCAGCGCACCCACGGCTTCCAGACCGGCTCGTTGCGCTCCACCCACTTCTTCGCCGCCTCCTGCAGGGGCAGTTTCTCCTCGGCGATCATCAGGGCCACCTCGTTCTGCTCCTCGACGCTCCAGTGGAACTTCTTCAGGAACGCCGCCGCCTTCCCGCCCGCCTCCGCGAAGCGGGTGTTCAGGTACTTCTGCAACGGCGTGTGGGGATAGGCGCAGGCGACCTCGGCCGGCTCGGCGTCGCAGCCCTCCTGGTACTCGGGCAGCCGCACCTCCGTCATCGGGACCCGCTCGAACAGCCACTGCGGCTTGTACCAGTAGGTCAGGAACGGCTTGTGCTCCTTCGCGAACTGCCGGATCTGAGTGATCTGCGCGGCCTCGGACCCGGCGAAGACGACCTCGAAGTCGAGGCCGAGGTTCTTCACCAGCGCCTTGTCGTTCGTGACGTAGGACGGAGAGCCGTCCATCAGCTGGCCCTTGCCGCGGCTCTCGGCGGTGCGCAGCTGGTCGGCGTACTTGTCGAGGTTCTTCCAGTCGGTGACGTCCGGATGCGCCTCGGCGAAGTACGTCGGGACGAACCAGCCGATGTGCCCGGTCACGCCGAGGTCGCCCCCCGGCGTGATCGTCCTCTTGTCCTGGACGTACCGCTTCTCCTGTTCCGGGTGGCCCCAGTCCTCCAGGATCGCGTCGACCCTGCCCTGGCTGAGGGCGTCCCACGCGGGGACCTCGTCCACCTGGACGGTGTCGACGCGGTACCCGAGCTCGTGTTCCAGCAGGTAGGCGGCGACGGCGGTGTTCGCCTGCGCGCCGACCCACGACTGCACGGAGAGGGTGACGGTCTTCGCGCCCTGCGCGGCGGCGTACGGGGAGGACTGGCGGGTCATGTCGGCCGCGCCGCAACCGGTGAGCACGGCCAGGGCCGTACCGGCGGTGAGCGCGGCGACGACGCGCCGGCCCCGGACGGGTCCGTGGTGTCGGATCCGCATGTCAGGCCTCCTTGGCGGGCTGGGTGACACGGTCGAGCATCAGGCCGAGGCAGACGATGGCGGCGCCCGCCACCAGTCCGGTGGCCAAGTCGCCCTGGGCCAGGCCGAGTACGACGTCGTATCCGAGCGCGCCCCCGCCGACCAGACCACCGATGATCACGACGGCGAGGACCAGGACCACCGCCTGATTGACGGCCAGCAGCAACGCGGGGCGAGCCAACGGAAGTTGCACCTGTCGCAGCTGCTGCGACCCGGTGGCGCCGAGCGAGCGGGCGGACTCCATGGCCGCCGGACTCACCTCACGCAGGCCCTCGGTGGTGATGCGCACCACGGCGGGCAGCGCGTACACGACGGCAGCGGCGGCGGCCGGGGCGCGGCCGACACCGAACAGCGCGACCACCGGGATGAGGTAGACGAACTGCGGCATGGTCTGGCAGATGTCGAGCACCGGTCGGAGCAGGCGCTGGGCACGCTCGCTGCGGGCGGCGCCGACGGCGATCGCGAATCCGAGGACGAGGGTGACGGCGACGGCCGCCAGCACCTGCGAGAGGGTGTCGAGCGAGGGCTCCCACACGCCCAGCACGCCGATCGCGGCCAGGGCGAGTACAGCGGTCAGGCTCGTACGCCAGGTGCCGACGAGCAGGCCCAGCGCGCCGACCAGGAGCAGGAGCAGCCACCAGGGCGCGGCCTGCAGCCCGGAGCGCAGGGGGTCGAGGATCCAGCCCGTGAAGCGGACCGCCCAGTCGGCGGTGCCGCCGACCACGGGCACCCCGGAGTACAGGTGATCGGTCATCCAGGCGACGGCCCGGTTGACGGGCTCCGCGATCGGCACGGACCAGGACCCGGGCCACAGGGAGGTGCCCGCGATCCGGCCCGCGATCGCGGCGGCGACGGCCGCGAGGAGGGTGAGCAGCCGCCCGTACCAGCCGGCGAACACCCGCCGCAGCAGGGGCTGTCGGGCCGGGGGAAGCGGGGCGGCACCCAGGCGGCTGCCCGCCGCGTCGGCGGTGCGGTCGAGGACCACCGCGAGGAGCACGATCGGGATGCCGGCGGCGAGGGCCGCGCCGACGTCGACCGAGGCGAGGGCCTGGTAGACCCGGTCACCGAGGCCGCCCGCACCGATCACGGAAGCGATGACGGCCATCGACAGCGCCATCATGATGGCCTGGTTGACGCCGAGCAGGAGCTGCCGGCGGGCGAGCGGGAGCCGCGCGGTCAGGAGGCGCTGGCGCCGGGTCGCGCCGAGCGAGGCCGCGGCCTCCAGCACCCCGGCGTCGGCCTCGCGCAGGCCGAGCGCGGTGAGCCGGGCCATCGGCGGGGCCGCGTACACCACGGTGGCGAGGACGGCGGCGGGCACGCCGATGCCGAAGACCAGCACCATCGGCAGGAGGTACGCGAAGGCGGGCAGCACCTGCATGGTGTCGAGGACCGGGCGCAGCGCGCGGTCGGCCCGCGGCGAGAGCCCGGCGGCGAGGCCGAGGAGGGCGCCGACCACGACGGAGGCGGCGACGGCCACGACCATCAGCGCGAGGGTCTGCATCGTCGGGACCCACATGCCGAGCAGCCCGCACGCGGCGAAGGCGGCCACGCACGTGAGGGCGAGCCGGACGCCCGCCAGGCGCAGGGCGATCAGCCCGGCCAGGGCGGTGACGCCCGTCCAGCCGGCGGCCAGCAGGATGACGTACACCGCGCGGACGGACACCACCACGACGTTGCTGACGTGCCCGAAGAAGTAGAGGAAGAGCGGGTGGCCGTCCCGGTTGTCGATGATCCAGTCGCCGGCCCGGCCGAGCGGCCCGGACAGGTCGACGGCCAGGGCGGCGGGCCAGCTCCCGGCGCCCGGGAAGACCAGCGCGAGCGGGAGCAGTACCACGGCGAAGACTGCGAGGGGCAGGACCCTGCGGCCGGCGCCGTGGCGGAGCCAGGATGTCAGGCGGACGCCGGGCGTCGCCGCGGCGGGGGACCGGGCGGGACCGGGTTGTTCGCCCCCGCCCGGCGGCCGGTCCGGCTGCCCGGAACGGCCCTGTTCACCGGGCTCGTGTACGGGGGGCGCGGTGGCCGCGGTCATCCGCACCACCGCCCGGCGCCGGGGGCAGGGGCAGCGCAGCGGGCTCGGCGCGTCATGCCGCCACCCCTCGCCCGTTCGTGGCGGGAAGACCGGCCACCACCGCGAGCAGTCCCGCGTCGTCCACGACACCCAGGCACCGGCCGTGGTCCACGATCCGCGCCGGGCCGCCGTTGCGGGCGACCGCCTCGATGGCCTGCGCCACCGTCGTGGCGGGGGTGAGCGCGGGCCCCTGATCGGCCTCACCGGCCGCCACCGGGCGCATCGCGCTGCGGACGGTGAGGACCTGCTCGCGCGGCACGTCGCGGATGAAGTCCCGTACGTAGTCGTCGGCGGGCGAGCCCACGATCTCCTCGGGGGTGCCGAGCTGCACGATCCGGCCGTCGCGCATCAGCGCGATCCGGTCGCCTAGGCGCAGCGCCTCCGACAGGTCGTGGGTGATGAAGACCATCGTGCGGCCCTCGTTGTGGTGGAGCCGGGCCACCTCGTCCTGCATCTCGCGGCGGATCAGCGGATCGAGCGCGCTGAACGGCTCGTCGAACAAGAGCACTTCCGGGTCGGCGGCCAAGGCGCGCGCGAGACCGACACGCTGCTGCTGGCCGCCGGACAGCTGGCTCGGCCGACGGTCCTCAAGGCCGTCGAGGCCGACCTTGGCCACCATCTCGGCCGCCTTCGCGCGCCGGTCGGGGCGGCTCATGCCCTGGATCTCCAGGCCGTAGGCAACGTTGTCGATGACGGTGCGGTGCGGCAGCAGACCGAAATGCTGGAAGACCATGGCGGCGCGATGGCGGCGCAGCTCGCGCAGCCGGGCCGCGTCCATGGCGAGGACGTCCTCGCCGTCGATGGCGAGGGATCCGGCCGTCGGCTCGATCAGCCGGGTCAGACAGCGCACCAAGGTGGACTTGCCCGAGCCGGACAGCCCCATGACGACGAAGACCTCGCCCTTGCGGACGTCGAAGGTGACGTCGCGGACGGCAGCCGTGCAGCCGGTGCGCTCGCGCAGTTCGGCGGCTGACAGCGCGGCGTGCTCGGAGCCGGGCACCCGGGCGGCCTTGCGCGCGGGGCCGAAGACCTTCCACAGGCCCCGGACGGAGAAGACGGGAGCGCCGTCGTCGCCGGGTGTGCCGCCCGCCGCGGCCGGGGCGGAATCGGTGTGAACCGTGGTCACCGGACCTCACCGGCCAGCAGCTCGGCGGCCTTCTCGCCGACCATGAGTACTCCGATCATCGGGTTGACCGCGGGCATCGTCGGGAAGACGGAGGCGTCCGCGATACGAATCCCGTCGAGGCCGCGCACCTTCAAGTCGGGTCCCACGACTGCGGTTTCATCGTCGGCGGCGCCCATCTTGCAGGTGCCCGCGGGGTGGTAGACGGTGTGCGCCACCGAACGGGCGTACGCGCTCAGGGCTTCGTCGTCGGTGATCTCGGGACCCGGGCAGACCTCTCGCTTCAGCCATCCGGCGAGCGGTTCGGCCGCGGCGATCCGGCGGGCCAGTTTGATGCCGTCCACCAGGGTCCGGCCGTCGTAGTCGTCCTCATCGGTGAAGTAGCGGAAGTCGAGGGCGGGTTTGACCTCGGGGTCCGCGCTGGTGAGGAAGAGGCGGCCGCGGCTGCGCGGCTTGGGAATGTTCGGGGTCAACGACACGCCGTGCGCGGGGCGTTCGTAGCCGATCCGCTCCGGATTGTCGGTGAACGGGACCTGGTAGAAGTGGAACATCAGGTCCGGCCCCGGGGAGTCCGGGTCGCGCCGGACGAACAGTCCCGCGTCGCTGTCCATCGCCGAGTTCTCGGGGATCGGGCCGTTCGTCTCCCAGACGATCACGGACTCCGGGTGGTCGAGGAGGTTCTCGCCGACGCCGGGCAGATCGTGGACCGGGGGTATGCCGAGGGCCTCCAGGTCCTTGCGGGGGCCTATGCCGGAGTGCAGCAGCAGTCGCGGCGTGTCCACGGCGCCCGCGCACACCAGAACCTCGCGGCGGGCGGTGATCAGCGACTTCGAACCGTCGGCGGCACGGACGTGGACGCCGCGGGCCCGGGTGCCGTCCAGCTCCAGGCGGCACGCCCAGGTCTCCAGCAGGAGCCGCAGGTTGGGACGGTCGTCCATGACCGGGTGGAGGTACGCCACCGAGGCCGACGAACGCTTGTTGTCCTCGGGGTGGTAGGCGAGGTCGAAGAAGCCGACTCCCTCGTGGAACGGCTTCCGGTTGAAGCCCTCCACGCCGGGAACGCCGAGCGCGCCCTGGGCCGCGTCCACGAAGTCGCGGGCGATGGCGTTACGGTCCGCTTCGGCGACCGGCACGATGTTGTTGAGGAGCCGGTCGAAGTACGGCTCCATGGCGGCCGCGTGCCACCCCTCGGCGCCCGCCTGCGACCACTCGTCCCAGTCGGACGGGAGCGGCTTGAAGGCGATGAGGGTGTTGTGCGAGGAGCAGCCGCCCAGCACGCGGGCCCTGCTGTGCCTGATGTGCGAATTGCCGCGCGGCTGCTCGGTGGTGGGGTAGTCGTAGTCGAGCTCGCCGCCGAGCAGGCCCATCCATCGGCGCAGGGTGAGCACGTCGGGGCGGTCGACGTCGCTCGGTCCGCCCTCGATGACGGCGACGGTGACGTCCGGGTCCTCGGTCAGACGGGACGCGATCACCGAGCCGGCGGTGCCGCCGCCGACGATGACGTAGTCGTACTCCTGCTCCTGCTCCTGCTCCTGCTCGTGGTGGGGTTCGTGGTGGTGCGTGGTGGTCGTGCTCATGTGTCTCCTGCCTCCGTCAGCCCGCGAACCAGCGCACGGGGCGCGGAGCGAGGTTCTGGTACACGTGCTTGGTCTCGCGGTACTCGGCCAGGCCGGACGGGCCGAGCTCGCGCCCGATGCCGGACTTCCCGAAGCCGCCCCACTCGGCCTGCGGAAGGTAGGGGTGGAAGTCGTTGATCCAGACGGTGCCGTGCCGCAGCCGGCCGGCCACCCGGCGGGCGCGGCTCTGGTCCGCCGTCCAGACGGCGCCCGCGAGCCCGTACTCGGTGTCGTTGGCGAGGGCGACGGCCTCGTCCTCGGTACGGAAGGTCTCGACGGTCAGCACCGGCCCGAAGACCTCCTCGCGCACGACGCGCATGCGGCGGTGGCAGCGGTCCAGGACCGTGGGGCGGTAGAAGTACCCGGGGCCGTCGGGCCGTTCGCCCCCGGCGCGCAGCGTGGCGCCCTCGGCGAGCGCGGAGGCGACGTAGGACTCGGTCCGCTCCAGCTGGGCGGCGGAGACCAGCGGACCGCATTCGACGCCCGGGTCGGTGCCGCGGCCGATACGGATCTTCTCGGCGCGGCGGGCGAGTTCGGCGACGAAGCGCTCGCGCAGCGACTCCTCGACGATCAGGCGCGAGCCGGCCGAACAGACCTGGCCGCTGTGCATGAAGGCGGCGTTGAGAGCCTGGTCGACGGCGGTGTCGAAGCCGTCCGCGGTGGCGCAGGCGTCGGCGAAGACGACGTTGGGGTTCTTGCCGCCGAGTTCGAGGGCGACCTTCTTGACCGTGTCGGCGGCCGCGCGCATGACCTTCGTACCGCTGGTGAGGCCACCGGTGAAGGAGACGAGGTCCACATCGGGGTGGGCGGCCAGGCGGGCGCCGACCGGGTCGCCGGCGCCGGTGACCAGATTGGCGACGCCGGCGGGCAGCCCCGCTTCCACCAGCAGCTCGACCAGGGCCACCGTGGTCAGCGGGGTGATCTCGCTCGGCTTGATCACGAAGGTGTTGCCCGCAGCCAGGGCCGGGGCGACCTTCCAGCTGGCCTGGAGCAGCGGGTAGTTCCACGGGGTGATCAGGGCGCACACCCCGACCGGCTCGTGGACGACGACACTGTGGATGTCTGGGGAACCGGCGTCCACGACCCGGCCAGCGCCCTCACCTGTGACGAGGTCGGCGAAGTAGCGGAAGGCGTCGCTGACGCAGTCCACGTCGACGCGGCCCTCTTCGAGCGTCTTGCCCGCGTCCAGGCTCTCCAGGAGGCCGATGCGCTCGCGGTCACGCTGGAGCAGGTCGGCCGTGCGGCGCAGCAACGCCGCACGCTCGGAGACCGGCGTGCCCGGCCACTCCCCGCCGTCGAAAGCGGCCCGTGCGGCGCTGACCGCGGCGTCGGCGTCGGCGCAGCCGCCCTCGGCGACCACGGCGAGGACGGTGGCGTCCACCGGATCCAGGATCTCCCTGGTCGCTCCCGAGGCCGCGGACCGCCAGGTCCCGCCGGTGTGGATGGTCTTCTGCTCGGACACGACGCGCTGTACCTCCGGTTCACCGCCACCGCGGCGAACCCGCAATGATCTGGCACTTCGGCGCGCATGCCCCCTGCCCCGGAAGTCATGTCCCATCCGTCACCAGAAGTGACTGGAGTCACGTCACGCCCCAGGAGCGGGCGCCAGTCCCCGCTACGGGAGCTCAGGGAGTGAGCGGTGCGATTCGGGCCGGACGCTGAGGTCAGCGCATCTTGAGCGCCTGTTCGGGGGCGAGGGCCGCGGAGATGCGTTCGGCGATGGTCTGGGCCGAGTTGCCCTCGGGGCTCTTGGGGCCCTTCGTCACCGTGACGGAGATCGAGAGCTTCTTCGGCGGCAGGTAGGCCTGTATGGCCGCGTAACCCGAGAACGACGGGTTCGTCAGGATCCACCCGTTGACGACGATCACACCCAGCCCGAAGTGGTGGGCCGCCGTATTGGTCAGGAGGCAGACGCTGGCCGGGCAGGAAGAAGTCGCGTGGCCCAGGCCGACGGTGCCCGGATCGAGCTGGGTCCGGAAAGACTTCGCGGACACCAGCTCCCCGGTCCCGATGGCACGCGCGGACCGGTCGAGATCGCAGATGTTCTGCACGAGGACCGCACCGGGAGCGGTGGTCCACGAAGGGTTCCAGAAGGTGGACTCTTCGTAGGTGCCGCGCTCGGAGGTGAAGGCGTGCAGCACGGGGTCCGGGATCTGCGGCGTGTACTGGTTGCTGGTCTGGCTCAGCCCGAGCGGTTTCACCACGCGCTCCGTGAGCAGCCGCTCCAGGGGGAGGCCGCTGATCTTCTCCAGCGCGGCGCCGAGGAGCACGAAGTTGGCGTGCGAGTAGCTCCAGTTGGTCCCCGGGTCGTACAGGAGCGGCTGACGCGTCGCGATGGCCACGACCTCGGCCGGCGTCCACTCACGGAACGGCGCCGCCTCGAGCTCGGCGAGGAAGGCGGGGTCCGTGACGTAGTCGTGCAGACCGGAGGTGGAACTGCCGAGCATCCGTAGGGTGATCTCCGAGCCGTGCGGCAGGTCCGGCAGCCACCGGGACACCGGATCGTCGAGCGAGGCCTTGCCCTGCTCGACGAGCTGCAGCAGTACGGCCCCCATGTAGACGATGGCCACGGACCCCGTACGGAAGTGCATCGACGGCTCGGCCGGCACGCCCGTCATCGATTCCCCGAGAGCCGTGGTGAGCACCTCACGGTCACCGGAGGAGACCCGCAGGATCACCGAGTTCAGAGCGAACTCTCGCTGGGACCGCCGGGCGATGTCGAGGATCTCGCGCGCGTCGCCCCGGGCGGGGCCGGGCGAGCTGACGCAAGCCCCCGGCGCTCCCGCTGCCGACGCCGGACCGCCGGCGGCGGTCCCGGCCGGAAGGGCCGCACCCATCAGGCCGGCGATGCACAGCAAGACCGTACGAGTACGCCTCACGCCGCCAGTATGGAGCGGCCCGGCGCCGGGCGCACTTGGTGGGGGCGACCCGCCCCCGACAGCGCGTCGGACGTCGGCCATACGGTCGTCATGGGGTGTCGATGGTCGTGCGTTCGCGCCGCCGGAGGCGCTGCCGGTGCTGGACACCCGGGGGAGTGGCCGGCGCCCGCAACCGCGGTCACCTGCAACGCACTTCGTGGCGACGCGCGGCGAAGCCGCCCCGGACCCGGTCGTCCAGCCGGAAGCCGCCGGACTTGGCCACCTCTGGTCCGCCTGCGCCGCCGCGGTATCACGGGCGGGAGGGCAGCCAGGCGGTGAGCAGTTCCAGCTCGGTCGGTTCGAGGGCGGTGCGGTGGATGACGGCCATGCCGAGGGGCCAGCTCGCCGAGACGGCATGGGCAGGCGCAGTATGTATTCGGTACGTATGCGGGGGAGCGTGATCGACCCCGCACACGCGCCACGGAGGGGCCATGGCCCTCGGCCGCGGAAAGGCCGCCGGGGAGATCGGCGTGCCGCGGCCGCCCCGCGTGGGCCCCGGCCGGGAAGGTGAGGCGAGCTTCCATGACCGAAGGCGCGAGTCCCTACGTTTCCTCGGCGCGGATCACCGTACTCGGCGTGCAGCCCGGCGACCCGCCGTTCCGCATCGTGGAAATCGACGGCGAGGTCGTCAGCACCGCCAGGTCCATGACGGACGTGATCTTCACCGCCGCGGCCTTGGGCATCACCATCCACGACCTGGACGACCCCGGCGAGGTCCGGTGGGTCGGCGGCAGCAAGTTCCACTGGAGGGCATCCTGACCCGGACCCGGCACCCCGGTTCCGGCCGGCTGCCTCCTCCGCGCGGATCGCACCCGATACGTTCCTGCACAGCGCCGGGCGAGTGAAGCTGCGGCGGCAGCGCGGGCGCGTCCGCCTCCGGGCCCGGGGCGACGGTCCGAGCATGGGCACGCACAGCCCGTTCTGCCCGCCCTGCCGTCAGGAGCCCTTCCCCGTGCTCGAACGCAAGCAGCGTAAGGACCGCACCGAGGTCACCTTCATCCTGCCCGCCGACACCCCGCCCGGCCCGGTCAGTGTTGTCGGCGACTTCAACGACTGGCAGCCCGGCACTCACACCCTGGCCCGGCGGCGCGACGGCATGCGTGCCGTCACCGTCGCCCTGCCCGGCAAGAGCGTCCACTCCTTCCGCTACCTGGCCGCAGGTGATTACTGGTTCAACGACGAGGCCGCCGACGCCCACGACGGAATCAACAGCCGCCTGTACACCTGACAGCCGCACCCCCCAAGCGCGCATGCCGAGCAGTACCTCCCACTCCGCCGGAGGTACTGCTCGGCATGCGCGGCCAACGCCCGGCGAGCGGCCCACCCCGGCGAGCGCCGCCTCACCCCGTGGTGGCTCCCGCGGTGATCAGGGCCGCGAGCGCGGGCAGACCCGCTTCGGCCAGGGCCCGGCGCTGGCGGTCGGCCGCCGTGCCCCGCTGGAGGAGCCGATGAACGAGCGAGCTCACTTCGCGGGAGTCGCCGTTCTCCTCAAGCGCGGGGCCGATGTGCCGCAGCAGCATGCACAGCACCTCTCTGCTGCTCCGCATTCGGCCTTCCGGGTCCACCAGCGTGCTGCTCATCCCGTGCCGGGCCGCGTGCCACGTCGCGGCTTGCAGGACCTCCGGTCGGCACAGCGCGGGCGCGACCCCCGCCTTCTCCTCGGCGATCGCCGTGGCGGCGAGCCCGCGTACGATGCCGGCGAACATCACCGCGTCGTCCGCCTCCAGCTGCACGTCACAGCAGCGCACTTCGAGGGTCGGGTAGCGCTCGGAGAGCCGGGCATGCCAGTACAGCTGCCCGCGATCGGGGATCACCCCCGATTCCAGCAGGCCGTCTGCCCGCGCCTCGTAGTCCGCGGTTCCCTCGAAATGCGGTGGCGGGCCGCTGACCGGCCAGCGACCGAAGATGATCGTGCGCCAGCTGGCGAACCCGGTGTCCCGCCCGTCCCACAGGGGCCCGTTCACGGACATGGCCAGCAGCGTCGGAAGCCAGACGCGCAGCCGGTTCAGTATGGCCACGCCGGTCTCCCGGTCGGGGATCCCCACATGGATGTGCATCCCGCAGATCAGCTGCTCGTCGACCAGCTGCCGCGCCTCTCCCCGCATCCTCAGATACCTCGCCGTGCTGGTGACGGGTACGGGGAAGACGTCCTTGACCGGCGCGGTGGCGGAGATCGCGATGCGGCAGTCGTTCGCCTGCGCGGCGGAGGCGACCGCGTGGCGCAGCCGCAGGAGGTGCCCGCCCACTTCCTCCAGGGCCGTGCAGACGGGGGTGGCGACTTCGATCTGGGCCTGGAGCAATTCGTCCTGGACCTCGCCCTCGTCCGCGATCGGCGCCAGGCGGGCCGTGGCACGCACCTCCTGTACGAGCGGAGCGGGAAGGAGAGTTTCCGGGTCGACGAGCAAGTATTCTTCCTCGACCCCAACAGTGATCATGACGTGTGGCTACCCCCTAACCCCTCGTGATCACTCATGTGAAGGGCAATTTCGGCTGATGGGGCGTAATCTGCCGCTCTTCGAGCCGCCGTACGGGGACGGCGCCGGCGGCGATGAGCGATCACGACGGGTCGCCGCCCGCGTGGCGATCATCCGAGGGGGCCGCGAGAATGAAATGCCGGACAGCCATGGCCCGGGTCATGCGTCAGGGAACCGGCGTGACCACCAGGTTGCCGTCGGGGGTCCGCCGCGCGAGGTCCCCGGTGCGGAAGTAGCCGTCGGTGGTGAAGGAACGCGCGTTGTGGTCGGGCGCCCGGTAGTAGCCGCGCACGGTATACGGACCGCGGGCGAGGAGTTCGCCGGGCTCCCCGTCGGGCACGTCCTTGCCGTCGGCGTCGACAATGCGGATCTCATCGTCGGGCGAGAGCGGGCGGCCCTGCGTGGTGAGCACGGTCTCGTCCGGATCGGCGGGCCTGGTGAGCGTGAGCAGCCCCTCAGCGATGCCGAAGCCCTGCTGCAGGCGACAGCCCCATGCGGCGCCGATCCGTTCGGCGGTCGCCCGGGGCAGTGGCGCGCCGCCGATCTGTACGAGACGCAGACTGCTCAGGTCCGCTTGGACGGCGGGAAGCACGTCGAGCCAGAGCTCGGCGACCGCGGGCGTCACTGACGTGATGGTGACCCGCTCTCGTTCGACGGCCTTGAGGCAGTCGGCGGGTGCCGGGTTCTCGACCAGGACGACGGCGCCGCCGACGGAGAGGGTGCCGACGATGCCGGGGCAGCCGAAGGTGAAGTTGAACTCGGCGGGCAACGCGGCGAGATACACGTCGTTCTCGGTGAGCGACACCAACTCGCCGGCGGCCCGCGCCTGGTAGGCGTAGTCGTCGTGGGTACGCGGAACGAGCTTGGGCGCCTCGGTGGCACCGCCGGAGAGCAGGAAGAACGCCACCTGGTCGGCGCTCTGCGCAAGCGCCCGCTCGGGCGGGGCGTCGACGGAGCCCAGCGGGACGTGGTGGCAGCCGGACGGGTCGGTCGTCATGCCGCCGTACGGGGACGAGGCGCCCGGCGCCTCGAAGGTGAACACCCGCCGCAGGAAGGGCCCCCGGGCCGCGATGTCCGCGGCCATCGCCGTGTGGTCGAAGCCCTGGTACGTCGAGGGACCGACGTAGCCGACCGCCTGGGTGACCCGTACGAGGTGGGACACCTCGGACGCGCGGTGCGAGACCGGGCAGAGCACGGGGACCGCGCCGGCGCGCATCAGCGCGAACACGGTGACGACGAACTCGGGAACGTTCGGCAGCTGGACGACGACCCGCTGCCCCGGCCGCAGGCCGCTCAGCCGGAATCCGGCGGCCATGCGGTCCACGCGCCGGTTCAGGTACGCATACGTGGTGCGGGTGCCGCCGTGCACGAGCGCCGTCCGGGGTCCGTACTGCAGGGCCCAGCCGCGCAGCAGGTTGTCCAGCGTGTTGCCACGCCAGTGCCCGGCCGCCCAGTAGCGGTCGACGAACTCCTCGGGCCAAGGTGTGCAGCCGTCGAGCATGGGTGCCATCCGCTTCCTTCCAGCCCCGCCGTCTTGGACTGGGCCATCCAAACCGTCAACACCCCTGTACACAATGCGCTTTACGAACGATGGATGCCGCACTCCATCAGCGGAAAGACCAACGAGCGCCGCTGACCAGGAGGGCCGGGGCCGGGGGCTGCGGAGTCTTACAGGTCGACCCAGGTCATCGAGCTCATCTTCCAGCCGGCGGGTGTCCGGACGAACTGGGTGGTTTTGCGGCCGGAGCCTTCGAACCACTCGCCGTTGAGGAAACCGGACTTGCGGTATTCGCTGAGCCGGTGCGCGACCGATTCGAGGATCTCGGTGCGCTCCGCGACTTCCCATTCGGAGAATTCCGTCAGCGTCCCATCGGTGAGGATCTTCTGCCGGGGCTCGATGAACGCGTCGAGGTCGTAGATCACGGGCTCGTCCCCGGTGTTGCTGATGATCATCCCCTGCGGAATGAACACCTCGCGCACGGCGTCGAGGTTCGGCCGGCTGCCGTTGGTGTTGGTGAACGCGCCGAGGAAGACCTCCATCAACTGGTCGAGCCGGGCCTTGGCGTCGGGTGCGGGGCCCGGTGCGGCGGCCGGAACGCCTGACCACTCGTCGCACAGGACGGACCAGATCTCCGTGTCGTGCCGCATGCCCCGGTAGGGATGGCGCTGCCGCAGCACACCGTCGCGGGACATCCCGAGCCGGCGCGCGGCTTCGATGCTGCGGGCGTTGCCCGACGCGACCCACCATTCGACGCGGCTCATCCCGCGTTCCCCGAAAGCCCAGTCGATCAGCACCCGGCACGCCCGGCTCACCAGTCCGCGGCCCGCGCCGTCCGCCTCCAGCCAGCAGCCGATCTCGCACACCCCGGTGGCGGCGTCGAAGCTCGTGAACATGACCCCGCCGACGAGTGTGCCGTCCAACCAGATCCCGTAGATCCGGCGGGTGTCCTTGGCCTGCTGGTCCGCGTAGCGCTGGAGGGTGGCCGTGGCGGAGGCGAGGTCGGTGTTGAAGGTCGCCCAGGGTATCCAGGGGTCGACATACGGCCGGGCCCGGTCCATGTGGTCGAGGAACTCCTGCGCGTGCCAGGGCTCCAGCGGGCGGAGCCGAGCATTTTCACCGAGCGACAGTTCGAACACGGATCGCCTCATTCCACGGTACGTAACGAGTGTTCGGTAGGTAAGGTACCAGCATGCCCCCCGCACCCGGAGACCGTGAAGCCCGCCGCGAGGACGTCTCCCAGGCCGTCTGGCACGTCCTCGCCGACAAGGGATTCGGCGGGCTGACACTGCGCGCCGTCGCCGCCGCGATGGGCGTCTCGACCGGGATGCTCATGCATTACTTCCCGACGAAGCGGGCCCTGGTCGCGCACGCCCTGGCCGTGCTGGAGAAGCGCACCGCGGAACGCCCCCGCCGCGAGCGTCCCGCCGAGGGCCTGGGCGCCGTGCGCGTCATGTTGCTCGACATCCTGCCGCTGACCGCGGACGACACCGCCCGCAACCGCGTCTGGGTCAGCTCCTGGGACCTGGCCCTCGCCGACGACGGGCTCGGCGCGGAGCAGGCCGACCGCTACACCCGGTTGCGCTCGACGATCCGCCCGCACTTCGAAACCGCCCGCGGCCTCGGGGAGCTGCCCGCAACCGCCGATCCCGAGCAACTCGCGGCGACCGCAGTCGCGTTCGTCCACGGACTCGTCGTACAGGCCCTCTTCGACCCCGGCCGGTTCTCGGTGGACGTACAGACCGCCATGCTCGACGACTTCCTCGCCTCGATCGCCTCGATCGCCCCGAACCGGGCCTGACGCCGACCTCGGGTGGCGGTCTCCTTGACCTGAAGTCCGGTAGAGGTCCTACCGTCGATCACGTTGACCAGACCTGATGACGGGGGACGAGCCAGTGAATCGCGATACCGCAGCCACCTTCGACCGTGCACTCGTACTGGGCCCGGGAGGCCTGGCCGGTACGGCATGGATGGCCGGGTTGGCCAGTGGGCTGCGCCGCAGTGGGGTGGATCTCGGCGAAGCCGACCTGACCGTCGGCACGTCGGCCGGTGCGATGGTCGGCGCGCTGCTGGCCACCCGCCAGGACCTCGACCGGCTCGCCGGCCCGGCATCCCGGCAGAGTCCGGCCGCCGCCCGGCGTGAGGTCGACGCCGCCGTGATCGGTTCCGTGTTCGCCGTGCTCGGCGACGGCGGGCTGGAGCCCGGGGAGGCCCGGCGCCGAGTCGGCCGCATCGCGCTCGACCACGCCGACGCCGACGCGGACAGCGGCGCCGAACAGGCGCTGCTCGCGGGGCGAGCCGCGCTGATCGGCTCGAACGCCTGGCCGGACCGGCACCTGCTGGTCACCGCGGTGGACGTGGCCACGGGTGAGCCCGTGGTGTGGGACCGCACGAGCGGCGTGCCGCTGGTGCATGCGGTGGCCGCGAGCAGTGCCTTCCCCGGGGCTGAGCCGCCCGTCGCCATCCAGGGCCGGCGGTACATGGACGGCGCCCTGCGCTCGGGAACGAACGCCGATCTCGCGGCCGGAGCCCGCACGCTGGTCGTCATCGAGCCGCTGGCGCACCTGTTTCCCCGCGAGCCGCGGGAACAGCAGCCGGCAGCCCTCGGGGTGCAGAGCGTCGTGACCGTCGGCCCCGATCCGGATGCGGTACGGGCCTTCGGCTCGGACCTGCACGACCGGGCGACCTGGGGACCGGCCTACCAGGCGGGTGTCGCCCAGGCGAGCGCCACCGCCGATCGGCTGCGCTCCGTGTGGACGCCCGGCCCGGCCGCGGATGAGCAGGTTCGGCTGCACGGTCGGACCCGCCTTCCCGCAAAGCGGTCACAGCACTAGCCGGCCAGCGCAGCGTCGAGCATCCGGCGGGCGACTGCCGTGAGTTCCGCCAGGTCGGGCGCGGGCCGGGTGCGGGCCGTAGCGCCGGCGAGGCGGTCGAACAGCAGGCCATCGGTCCAGGCGACCAGGAGCTCTGCGGCCTCCCGGGGGCGTGCGGCGCCCAGTGCCGAGAGGAGGAGGGCGGCGCGGGCGCGGGCCGCCAGGCCTTCCCGATGGAGAGCCGCCCCCAACTCCGGCGTCCGCGCAGCCTCAAGGCTGAGCTCGTAGCGGGCGAGCTGGCGCTCGCGGCCCGTGGTCAGCCAGAGGTGCAGCAGCTTCGCGAGCGAGGTGGCGGCCTCCTCGCGCGAGGCCGGCTGTCTCGGCTCGATGTCGTCCAGGTCCAGTTCGGCGATGCGCGTGTAGCAGGCGCCGATCAGCGCCGTACGTGTGCGGAAGTAGTACGACGTACTGCCCGCGGGCAGGCCCGCCGCGGTGTCGACCGCGCGGTGAGTGAGCCCGCGCAGGCCGGACGCCGCCACGGTGACGATCGCGGTGTCCGCGATGAGGCTGCGGCGGTCAGAGCTGGACATGCCCTCACTCTACAGTTGTAGAGTAAGGGCTCTACGGCTGTAGAGGGTGCCTGAACCAAACGAAGAGGTGAGGTGTTCCATGCCGATACGTCACGCAGTGGTGGCCGGGGCCGGAATCGGCGGTCTCACGGCCGCCATCGCACTGCACCGCCGGGGCTGGCACGTCACCGTCTGCGAACGCGCCCCCGAGCCACCGGCCACCGGCGCCGGCATCGGCCTCGCCCCCAACGCCCTGCGCGCCCTCGACGCCATCGGCGTCGACGCCGCCCACGCCGCCGGCAGCGCCATACCCGCAACGATGGGCGTACGCCGCTCCGGCGGCCAATGGCTCACCCGGACCGGCACCGCGGACATGGCTGCCCGCTACGGCATGCCCCCGATCGCCGTTCCGCGCCCGGCCTTCACCGCCGCACTCGCCGCCGCCCTGCCGCCGGAGGCCCTTCGCTACGGCACCGATGTCACCGGCGTCGACGACGCCGCGGGCCGCCCGACCGTGCGTACGGCAGCCGGGCCGGACCTTCCCGCCGATCTGGTCGTCGCCGCCGACGGCATCCACAGCCCGCTGCGCCGCGCGTACTTCCCCGCCCACCCCGGCCTGCACTACATCGGGGAGACCGCCTGGCGGACCATCGTGGACGCCCCGGAACTCCGCGTACCGGCCATGAGCGAGACCTGGGGGCGGGGCGAGCGGTTCGGCGTGACCCCGCTGACCGACGGCCGGCTGTACCTCTACGCCACCGCGGTCGTCCCGGCCGGCACCCGGTCAGCCGACCCCCGGGCCGAACTCCGGCGCCGCTTCGCCTCGTGGCACGACCCGATTCCGGCCCTGCTGGACCGCGTCGGGCGCCTCGACCCTGCCGACGTCCTCCAGAACGACCTCTACGACCTGGCCGCCCCGCTTCCCCGCCTGCACCACGGCCGGATCGCCTGGGTCGGCGACGCCGCCCACGCCATGGCCCCGAACCTCGGCCAGGGCGGCTGCCAGGCCATCGAGGACGCGGTGGTACTCGCCCACCTGCTCCCGGCCGCAGACAGCGGAGCCGGCGCGGACTCCGTCCCGGCCGCCCTCGCCGCGTACACCGCCGCCCGCCGCGCCCGCACCGACGCCGTGCGCGTCCGCGCCCGCCGGGCCGGCAGCCTGGGCGCCCTCCGCAACCCGCTCGCGGTGGCTGCCCGCGACCTCGCGGTCCGTGCCGCTCCCGCCCGCCTGGCCCTGCGCGGCATGGACGACCTCTTCAACGGCTTCCGTCTCCCCGGGTAGGAGCTGGTACGGGGCGCGCGTCCGTCACGCCGTGCGCCGCACCCCGGTGAGGACGGGTCGGTGGTCACTGCCCAGGTCGGGCAGGACGCTGGTCGTGGTGGCCTCCAGGCCGCGCAGGAGTACGTGGTCGATCCGGACCACGGGGAAAGCGGCGGGCCAGGTGAAACCGAAGCCCCGGCCCGCGTGTTCGTGGGCGGGCTCGAGGCGGCGGGTGAGGGGAGCCAGGCCCCGGTCGCGCAGGCTGCCGTTGAGGTCGCCGAGCAGCATCATGCGGCGGGCCGGATCCTTGGCTATGCGGTCGGCCAGTTCAGCCGCGGCGGCGTCGCGGAGCCCGATGGCGAAGCCCTCGGTCGCCCGGACCCTTACGGAGGGCAGGCGCACCGTGTAGACGGCGGTGTCGCCACCGGGAGTGCCGGCGACGGCCCGGATCGCGTGTGGCCAGGGGCCGCCCAGGTCCATCGCCTCGACATTGCGCAGCGGATAGCGCGACCACAGGCCGAGGGTGTTGTGGGTGGCGTGGTGGGGGTACGTCCCGGCAAGTGCCTTCTCGTACGCGGGGATGGCCGGCAGGGGGACCTTTTCCAGGGCGACGAGATCGGCGCCGGTGGCGATCACTTCCCGGGCGACGGCCTCGGGGGTGGTGCGGTGCCCGCCGACGTTGAAGGTCAGGGCCTTGAAGTCGGTGGGCCCCGCGCGGGGCGGCGTCGTCAAGGTGGGTACGAAGAGGTGGCACCAGGCCACCAGGGGCACCAGCGCTGCGGCCATCGCCAGGCGCGAGCCGCGCACCGCCGCCCACGGCAGGAGGACCGCAATCGCGATGCCGAACCACGGGAGGGCGGTCTCGGCGAGGCTGCCGAGGTTGCCCGGTCTGTTGGGCAGGAGCTGCGGAAAGAGCAGGGCCACGGCGAGGAGGAGTGCGGGGACGGCGATGCGTGCGGTGTGACGGGGGCGGCCCCCCGAGCCGCCCCGCCGTGTGCTGCGGGTCATGAACTCTCGCTTTCGCTTTCTTCCACAGGCCGGTGGCGCCGCTGCCGGGGAAGGCGGGCCGCCACGGTCAGGCGGCGTGCGCGTCGTCGTCGGCGGGCAGCAGCAGGACGAGGTCGTCGGCGTCGTAGTCGAAGAGCTCGGCGTAACGGCCCCAGGTGATCGCGGTACTGAGCTGGCGGTGCGCCGCATCCTCCGAGGCGTTTCGGCTCAGGCGCCCGATCAGGTAGGACTCGCGCAGACGGCCGTTGTCGGAGGCCATGAGGAGGGTCCGGATGGTGGCGATGAGGGGGATGTTGGCCAACGCGGCCGCGGCGAAGAGGTGCTTGCGGGGCAGGATGTCCGCCCGGCCGAAGCCGCGCCCGGTGACCGTCAGCTCCAGCCGGCCGGCGTCGACCCTGGCGTAGCCGAGCTGCTGCGCCGCTTCGACGAGCGGCAGCAGGTCGTCGACCTCGAAGGCGAGGGCGTCGGCGAGTGCGGCCAGCTCGACGGCGCCGCCCAGTGTGTCGAGGACCTCCAGCAGCCCGGTCAGTGACTCCACGTTGGCGGTCGGCAACGGGGCCGCGGATCGCAGGGGATCACGTACGTCGGGCGCGGCCGGGGCCTGGCCGCGTTCGCCGGTCAGTGCCTCGTACGCGTCCTCGACCAGCCCTGCGAAGCCGTCGCTGCGGCTGTTGCGGGGGTGGGGCAGGTCGACTCGGATCTCGGCCTTGATGACGCCGGGGTCACTGTCCAGGACCAGGATGCGGTCGGCGAGCAGGACGGCCTCCTCGATGGAGTGGGTGACCAGGAGGGCGGTCCGGGTGGGGGTGTCGGGGTGCGCGAGGAGTTCGAGGAGCTCGTTGCGCAGGGTCTGTGCGGTCAGGACGTCGAGTGCGGAGAACGGTTCGTCCATCAGGAGTACGTCGGGCTCGACGACCAGGGCGCGGGCGAAGCCGACGCGCTGGCGCATACCGCCGGACAGTTCCTTCGGGTAGGCGTTCTCGAAGCCGTCGAGGCCGACCATGTCGATGGCGTTCAGGGCGCGGTCGCGTCGTTCGGCGAAGGGCACTCCCTTCGCGCGGAGGCCGAGTTCGACGTTCTCCTGGACGGTGAGCCACGGCAGCAGGGCGAACGACTGGAACAGCATGGCGGCGCCGGGGTTGGGGCCGGCCAGCGGCAGGCCGCGGTAGTGCACGGTGCCGCTGGAGGGGGCCAGGAGCCCGGCGACATGGCGCAGCAGCGTCGATTTCCCCGATCCCGACTTGCCCAGCAGGGCGACGACCTGGCCCTCGTGCAGGGTGAGGTTGATGTCGCGCAGGACGGTCAGGTCGCCGCCGTTCGAGGCGGGGAAGGTCTTGTGGAGGTTGCGCACGGTGATGACCGCGGGAGTGGCGGGCGCCTTCATGTGATCGCTCCTCGGCGATGGGGCCGACGTGGGGGGAGTGGTGAGAGGGGTGGGGTGGGGGCGGGTCACAGTCCGCAGCGTTTCTGGGCGAAGTTGTAGAGGCGTCGCCAGAACAGCCGGTTGATGATGACGACGTAGACGCTCATCAAGACGGCGCCCAGGAGATTGCGGGCGAAGTCACCTTCGGTGGTGGCCTGTTGGATGTAGGCACCGATGCCGACGGCGGTCAGGGTCGTGGTTCCGTAGCTGACGATCTCGGCTTGGATCGAGGCGTTCCAGGCGCCGCCGGACGCGGTGATGGCGCCGGTGGTGTAGTGGGGGAAGACCGCGGGGAGGATGAGGGATTTCCAGCGGAGCCAGCCGCGGAGCCCCAGGTTGTCGGCTGCCTCGCGCAGGTCGCCGGGGATGGCGCTGGCGCCGGCGATGACGTTGAAGAGCACGTACCACTGGGCGCCCAGGGCCATCAGGGCGATGCTGCCCCAGTTGAGGGAGATGCCGGACACACCCAGCACGATGACGGCGAGCGGGAAGATGAAGTTGGTGGGGAAGGAGGCCAGGACCTGGACGATCGGTTGGGCGATCCGGTTGACCTTCGGGTTCATCCCGATCCATACGCCGATGGGGACCCACACCAGGGTGGAGACGGCCACCAGGAGCAGGACCCGGCCGTAGGTGATGAGGGCGAGCAGTGCCGCGTGGCCCATCTCGGGCAGCGGCACATGGGCCAGGAGGTACGAGAACGCCTGCCAGACGATCACCACGACGGCAATCGTGTAGAGGGTGTAGAAGACGCGGTCGGCGTGCTTGCGACGGACCGGGTCGTGGTGGAGGCGGCCGGGCGTGGTGCCCAGGACCCGCATGGCACGGTCGAGTGCCTCGCCCGCGGGGCGCAGGGCCTGTCCGAGCCGGCCGGGCAGGGTGGAGCGGCGGAGCAGCGTGAGGAACCAGCTGCGCGGCTGCTCGGCGATCTCGCAGTCCTCTGTACGGAACCGCTCGGCCCAGGCGGTGACGGGCCTCCAGAAGAAGAAGTTGACGGACACGACCATCGTGATCATGACGGCGATGGCCAGGGCCACCCGGCCGCCCTCTCCGTTGTCCAGGGCCTGGGTGACGTAAGAGCCGACACCGGGCAGGGCGTTGTCATTGCCCATGACGCTGATCGTCTCGGAGGCGGACAGCGCGAACCACGCGGCGCCGAAGCTGATCATGCCGTTCCAGACCTGGGCGATCATGCCGCTGGGCACGTCCAGCTTCCAGAACCTCTGCCAGCGGGTGAGCCGCATCATCCTTGCGGCTTCGTCCAGGTCCTTGGACTGAGTGCTCAGGGACTGGTAGAAGGCCAGCGCCATGTTCCACACGAGCGCGGTGAACACGGCGAAGATGGAAGCGAATTCCAGGCCGAGCGTGGAGTTCGGGAAAAGCGCGATGAAGCCCGTGACGGTGATGCTGAGAAAGGTCAGGACCGGAACGGATTGCAAGATGTCGAGAGCGGGGACGATGACTTTGGCGGCACGCCGGGACCGCGCGGCCCATGTCCCGAAGATCAGGGTGAAGATGACCGCCGGCACGAGTCCGGCGAACATCCGGAATGCGGAGCGTGCCGCGTAGTACGGGAGTTCACCGGGGTCGGTGGTCACGGCGGGCGCCTGATCCGCCCGAAGCGGCTGGTCAGCCGTGGCTCCGACCCGGACGCCGAGATAGAAGAGCGCGATGACGCCGAGAACCACGAGGAAGTCGACGGGACGCAGGCGGGGGTTGCGGGGGTTGCGCAGCGCGCCGGAGGAGGAGAACTGACGGAATTTCGACATGGGGAACCCGAGAATGTGGTGCGGGAGCGCGGCATGGGGCGGCTCGGAGCCGCCGGGGGCGTGCCCGGGGCGAGGCTTCAGGGAAGTCGGCGCAGGGCCGATCAAGGGCCGGCCCAAGGCTGCGACACGGGCGAGGGAGGACTCGGCCGTTCAGCGCGAGAGGGAATGCGCACAACTGGGAGGATCGCCGTACAGCACAACGACCACCTCCTGTCACACGTCGAATGAAGAACGCCTGAGCGCCGGATCCTGTGGCGGAATGTCCGACTTGGCGACAAGCAGACCATGACATCTCTGATCAACCCGGGTCAAATCCACGTGGCTCTGAGTCGGCTCTGGGTGTACATCGACCGGGAGGCGGCGGCGGGAACGGCCGAGTAATCGTCGTGTCCGTGGGCGGGACACGGGGGTTCTGACTCATGTGCGGCAAGGAACTGTGGCTTCCCGGCGGGCGGTTCGTGCCGCATGCGGCGCAGCGAGACAGCCGCGAAGTGCCGCGTCCCCTTCGGGCCCACTGCGCGTGAGGATCCCGCCAGTGAGGCATGCCACTCTCCACTGACGAGATCCTCATGCGGCCGGGTGCGCCGACCGTGACCGTGATGCTGGATGGATGCTAGTGCTGTGGCCGGGAAGGTTTGCCGGGTCGCGGTGTCCGGTGCGGTGCATC